>JAGAAM010000137.1 GCA_017615235.1 Clostridia bacterium | reverse complement strand
GCCGAGCGAGCAGCGGTCGTTATCGCGTTTGCCGAACCATCCGTCGTCTATGACCATAAGCTCGATGCCGAGATCTGCGCAGGCGTCGCCTATGCTCATAAGTTTTTCGGAATCAAAATCGAAATAGCAGGCTTCCCAGCTGTTCAGAAGCACCGGGCGCCTTGTATCGCGGAACTTTCCGCGGCAAAGCCTTTCGCGGAAAAGCGAAGAAAAGTTGTTTGAAAGTTTATCCAGTCCTTCGCCCGAATAGGTCATAACGCATTCCGGGGTAAAGAAGACGTCGCCGGCTTCGAGGTACCAGCGGAAGGAATCGGGGTCGAGCCCGATCACGGCGCGCGCCGTGTCGAACTGGTTCGCTGCTATCTCCGCGGAGAAGGACCCGGAATAGACGAGCACGAAGCCGTAGGCGTCGCCGCTGACTTCGTCCGCCGAAGGCGAAGTGAGGATCAGGAAGGGATTGTGGACGTGGGAGGAAGCGCCGCGCCTGGATGACATAATGTATCTTCCGTGTTTTAAGGGCGAACGCTCGATATGCCTTTCGCGGCAATGGGTGCCGAAGTTGGAGATCACGTCGTAATCCACCTTGTCGAAATCGACGGAGGCGGAAGCAGCGCGGTCGATATATACCGGTGAAGTGCCGTTGTTGAACACCTTCGCAAAGCGGGTTATAATATCCCTCTCCTCGTAGACGCAATAGTAAAGTTCGACCTTGACGTTGCTGACGACGTCGTACAGTTCGACGATAAGCGTTTCGCATTCGTCTTCGTTTTCCGCGTACGCTGCGGGAAGCCCTTCCGGCGAAAGCTTGCCTTTTACTATGCGGTGATCGACGACGCTCGGGTCGATTATGACCGATCCGTCGGCGTTAGTCACCTCGAGCGCGGGGGTGCGGAGATCCGCCCTGCCCCAGCAGGGATATTCGAGCGGAACGTCGTCGAGGATGAACCCCTCGCAATGCTCCATGTGCGGCGAGAAGGCTGCGCGCCCCTGCTCGCGGAAGAAATAGGAGCAGTCGCCGCCAAGCTTTTTGCCCCAGTAAAGGTGAAGGAGAAAGCCTTCCTTTTCCTGCATTATATAGCTCGTGTTAGCGGTATGGAGAGAATACTGACCGTTGGTTTTGTCGAAAATGATCGCCATATGGCATCTCCTGAAAGGTTTACATAATTATATATTTGCCAGTTCCGGAAGGATCGCGGAGGCTATTGCGAAATAGACTAAAAGAGAAAGCGCGTCGACTATCGTGGTGATGAAAGGACTTGCGACGACAGCCGGGTCGAATTTGAGCCTTTTGATGAGCAGAGGCATACAGCAGCCGACTATCTTCGCGGCGACGACCGTCGTTGCGAGAGTGAGGCAGACGACCAAAGCGACCATAGGCGGCGCTTTATCGACCAGCACGGCTTTGCCGAAGCCGACGGCGGCGAGCGAAACGCCGCAGAGGAAGGAAACGCGGAATTCTTTCCAGACGACGCGAAGTACGTCTTTCGGTTCCACTTCGCCGAGCGAGATCGCACGGATTATCGTGACCGACGCCTGTCCTCCGGCGTTGCCGGCGGTGTCCATAAGCATCGGGATGAACGACGTAAGTATGATGACGTGGCTTAAAGCGAGTTCGTAATGCGATATTATCGCGCCCGTGAAGGTGGCGGAAAGCATTAAAAGCATAAGCCAGGGGATACTCGACAGCCAGATGGAAAACACGCCGGTCTTGAAATAAGGCTTGTCGGTCGGCGTGAAAGCCGCCATCTTGGTAATATCTTCCGTCTCCACTTCCTGGATGACGTCGATTGCATCGTCGAACGTGACGATACCGACAAGGTGATTGTCGACGTCGACGACCGGGATCGCGAGGAAGTCGTATTTGCTCATTTTGGAAGCGACCTGCTCTTTATCCTCGTCGGTGGTGACGGAGATCACGTTGGTATCCATTATTTCGGATATGAGTTTATCGGTGTCGTTGAGCATAAGGTCCATCGCGGTAACGACGCCTACGAGCGTTTTGTCGGATTCGGTGACGTAGCAGGTATAGATAGTCTCCTTATCCGTGCCGGTACGCCTTATCCGTGCGAAAGCGTCCTCAATGGTCATATTCTTATCGAGGCGGACGTATTCCACCGTCATTATGCTTCCGGCAGAGTCTTTCGGATATTTTAAAATATCGTTTATCTGCTGGCGGGATTCGCTGTCGCAGTTGGCGAGGATCCTTTTGACGACGTTCGCCGGCATTTCCTCGATGACGTCGACGGTATCGTCGATATACATCTCGTCGAGTATGTTTTTAAGTTCGGCGTCGCTGAAACGGCGGATAAGCATTTCCTGGACGTCGGTGGACATCTCCGAGAAGCAGTCCGCCGCCGTGGTCTTCGGCAGCAGGCGGAAGACGACGGGCATTATCTCTTCCGGAAGACTTTCAAAGATTATCGCGATATCCTGCGGTTCGATATCGGCTAACAGCCTGCGGATCTCCGGGTATTTTTTGTTTTTTATCGATTCCTCGATCTCCTCGGCTATCGCTTCGTTGGTGATGGTTTCTTCATTCATGACCGTTCTCCTTTTCTTTTGGATTCATAAAAACTGGCAAGAACGGCACAACCCGAAAAGGTTTTATAACGCGAACGGGGCGAACCTTACAAACGCCGGGTCCGCGCACGTACTTTTGGGTTTTATGCCGCTACTTCGTCCGGTATCCATAAAATTCACCTCTGCAATCGTTTTTGTATTATATCTTTGTGAAAACAAAAATACAGGTTAATGATATACCCAAAAAGCGGTTTTGTCAACGAAGTATTTTCGTTTTTCTTGATTTTTTATAACATAAATGTTATAATCTTTAAAAAAGGAGGCGGTCTGATGTTCAGTTTCGGCAATTCCTGGGACGCGCTTATGGCGCCGGAGGCGGAAAAGGATTATTACAAAAAACTCCGCGCTTTTCTGGCGGATGAATACAAACGCTCCGGAGTACGCATTTTCCCGGATATGTACGATATTTTCAACGCCTTTAAATATACCGATTACGGCGACGTCCGCGCCGTTATCCTCGGTCAGGACCCTTATCACGGATACGGTCAGGCGCACGGACTTTGCTTTTCGGTGAAAAAGGGAGTCCAGGCTCCGCCTTCGCTGGTGAATATTTTTAAAGAACTCCGGGACGACCTGGGGATAATGCCGCCGAACCACGGCGAGCTTACGCAGTGGGCGAAAAACGGCGTTATGCTCCTCAACAGTGTGCTCACCGTGCGCGAAGGCCTCGCGGGGAGCCACCGCGGCAAGGGTTGGGAGATATTCACCGACCGGGCTATCGAGCTGTTGAACGAGCGCGAAAAGCCGATAGTCTTCCTGCTTTGGGGAGGGTTCGCAAGGGCGAAGAAAGGCCTTATCACCAACCCGGCGCACCTTGTGCTGGAAGCCGCCCACCCGAGCCCGCTTTCGGCTTACAACGGGTTCTTCGGCTGCCGCCATTTCTCGAAGTGCAACAACTTTTTGAAAGAAAACGGGCTTCCGGAGATCGACTGGAAGATAGATTGAAAAAAACCTCCTGCATTCTGGTGCAGGAGGTCTTTTTTTATATTTGCTTATTTCTTGCCGCGTTTGCGGAAGCCGTATATTACGAGCGGAACGAATACCAGCAGCGATACGGCGGCGACTATCAATGCGATCATACCGAAAAGATGATTGCCTTTTCCGCCTTCCGGCGGCTGAGATCCTTCGGGTTTGCTTTCGGGTCCGACGGCGCTGTCTTCGACGCTGTTCCCGGGGGCGCTTTCTTCCCCGCTTTCGGCGGGCGAAGATTCGGCTTGACTTTCGTCAACGCTTTCGACCGGCTCGCTTTCGATCGGTTCGCTTTCTTCCGAAACCGTTTCGGAAGTATCGGCTGAGGGTTCGCTTTCGGCGGATCCGCTCGTTTCCGGAGCGCTTTCGGAAGTTCCGGTATCATCCTGAGAGGATTCGTCCGGTTCGACGATCTCGCCGTTATAGACCGCTTTTTCGTAATCCTTGCTCGTGTTCACCAGAAGGTTGATGAAGTGCGCGTTTTCTTTAAGGAAATCGCGCAAGCCCTCCTGGAACCGGCGCATGACCTTGAATTCCCCGTCGGCGTATTTGATCTTACCGGAAAGTTCTTCGAGTTTCGACGAGAGCGATCTGAGGTCCTTGCTCATCGCCTTCACGGAGGAGTTTTTGAGCTTCTTTATGACCCTGTTTATCTCCTCCGCCGCCTTGGTGGAAACGGTGTCGCGGACGTCCTCGACATCAAGATTATTGTAAACCGGATCGAGCGAGTACGCCTTCTGCCTCAACGTGTTGAAATTGCCGAGTTTCGCGGAGGCGAATTCGAGCTGGGCGATAAGCGCCGCCTTCGCGTTAGACGTCGGATTCACGGCGGATCTCGCGTATACCGTCTTGTCGATCTTGCCGATATAACCGCCATCGATATATTGAGAATACGAGAAAAACGCGCTTCCGGAGGCGCCCGCCCTGCGGCACTCCTGCACCTGTTCCGCGAATATTTCGTGACCGTTGTCGCGCAGTCCCATCACCGAGTAAACGTATTCGTCGCAAAGGGCGAGCGTTTCGGCGGTCCACCTCTTCACGCCGTCGGTGGTGCCGTAAGCCATCGGGTAGATTATGTCAACCGTGCAACCGTCGGTCCAGGTCTTCGTATCCTGACAGGTGGTGGGCGGGAGCGAGGAAAGCGTCGCCGGCGCGACGTCGCAGGAGAACCAGACGTCGGGTCTTATCTCGTCGATCATTTCTTTGACGGATTCGACAAGGTCGGTGACGTAGGCGGCGCGGAATTCAGTCCAATCGTTCCAGCCGCGCTGGGAGGAATTGGTCGGTACCGCCGAAAGTCCGGTCGCTTTCAGGAATTCCGATTTCGTATAGTCGTCGTAACCGAAGACCTCGCCGGATACTTCGGGATAACGGACGTAATCGAGCTGGAATCCGTCGATATCGTAATTTTCAAGGAAATAGCGGTAGGTGTCCAGCAAAAACTCTTTCACTTCCGGCAGAGCGGGATTGAGGAAGAAGGCGTCGCCGTATTCGTTTTTGACGACGTCGGTGCCGGAAAGCCCTTTGCAGCGCCATTCCGGTTTTTTCATTCCGACCGAACGGGAGGTGTTGCTCGTTCCTTTATAACCGACGCGGTAGCAGGACATCCAGAGGTGGACTTCGATTCCGTATTTATGGAATTCGTCGATATAAAGCTTGAGCATATCGACGCCGCCGAAAGCCGGATTCTGCTCGAAAAGGCTGCCCTCCGGCATCGGGACGATCATCGTGTTGTCGAAAAGCGCCTCGATGCATACGCTGTTGAAACCGAACCGTACGATCTGCTGGACGGTGGATTCGACGACCTTCTCGCTCTTGCTCGTCATGATGCGGAGCCAGAGCGTGCGCGCTTCGACGGGTGTGCTTATCACGAGATCGTCGGAAAGTTTTTTGCATTTCTGCGTAAATTCGGCGTCTTTCGTTTTTAGAAGCGCGTCGTTCGAAGCGTTGACTGCGGAAACGATCTCGTCTTTTATAGCGCTGAGTTCCTCAAAATCGCGTTCGACGGCAGTGACGTCAAAATCGCGCAGTTCGGTGAGGTTCTGTATATATTTTTCGCGGTAGGTGTTGATGAAGACCTGGTATTTTTTGCCGATGTTTTCCCTGACGAAGCCTATCGTGAAGGTGCGCGATTCCTCGTGGATCACGACGGTCATGCCGAGTTCGGACGCGTCGATGAGCGGCTGCTTCCTGGTGCCTATCGCCGAAAGTACGAAACCGCCTTCCGGGATGGCGCTGTTGTTACCACCTACGGCGATGACGGTGCCTTCGTTATCGCAGACGACCTCGTAGCCCCAGGTGTTGGTGCCGGTAGTCGCGCGGTCCCGGTAAATGATGAGGCTGTTCTCGACGCGGGTCGTGTTTATGCCCGTATATTCCAAAGTGACGGTAGTGAACATATCATCCTCCGCAGAAATATTTAAAGGTAACGCCGTAACAAGCAGCACGGCGGCGACGAGCAGAGGCAAAAACCGTTTCATAGCTTCCTCCCGATAAAGTCTGTCATACTTTGCTTTATTTTATATCATTCCGAAGGCAATGTCAACACCGCCGAAAGGAAAAGGGAGAGTTTTTGCTCTCCCTTTAACACTGTTTCCGGATCAGTGAGCAAGAAGGTCTTTCGTTGTGATCTTCTTGCCGCGCATGACGTCGAGGACGGCGGTAAGCTCGCTCGGCTTGTCGTTGCGGAGCCAGGATTCTGTGTAGCGTTCGCACCATTTTTCGAGCTTTTCGTCTTCCAGTATCGGCTTTTTGTCGATGATGAGCGCCATATGCTCGTTCATTATGCCAAGCCCTTCGGCGGCGATACGGAGGTCTTCCGTAAGCTCGCTCTGGACGTCGAGACGGCGGATGCGTTCCGCTATATCGAAGCATTTGGCGGCGTTTTCTTTATACGGAGCGCTGTCGGTGGGCAGCGGAGCGGGATTTTCGACGTACCAGAACTG
>JAGAAM010000136.1 GCA_017615235.1 Clostridia bacterium | reverse complement strand
GGCCGTCGTTCTCGCCGTGTTTGCCGCTGTGCTTGCTGTTGAAGAAGGCGACGTAGATAAAACGGCTTAAAAGTATAAGCACGACGTCGATCGCGAAAGCCGCCAGCGGCACGAGGACGCCGGAATAATGGAAGCCTTCTATCCTGATGCGGTTTTCAAAGAAGATAAACCTGTCGACGAGCGTGTACGCCGCGAAAACTATGATTTCGGTCGCGATGAATTTAATATAATCGTTCGCGGTGGAATAGCGCCACACCGTCGTATAGCGGAATACAATCAGCCGCGCGAAGAAAGCTATCACGAAAAGCATCGCGGCGTGCGCCCAGAAATTGCCGTGGATAAGGGGCGTAAGACCGTTGACCGTGAAATGTTCGCTTATTACCGTGCTGACCGCGAGCGAAAAGACCGCAATGACGAGGTCCAGCGCGATCAGGATGAGTTTTCTTATGCCGAGACGTTTCATTATTTATTCCTCTGAATGCTGAAATATCAAAACGTAAAAAGTATTATTTCTCCCGCATAAGCTTTTTGAGCTCGTCCATGAAATCCCCGATATCGCGGAACTGGCGGTAGACCGATGCGAAACGGACGTAGGCGACCTCGTCGAGCGATTTGAGTTTTTCCATTACAAGTTCGCCGATCTTGTCCGACTGGACTTCGTTCTGCAGCGAATTCTGCAAAGTCGCCTCGATCTCGTCGACGACGGCGTTCATCTGGGAAAGGGTGACGTGCCGTTTGTCGCAGGCGCGGATTATGCTGTTAAGGATCTTGTTCCTGTCGAAAGTCTCACGCGTGAGGTCCTTTTTGATGACTATGAGCGGAACGGTCTCGATCGTCTCGTAGGTCGTGAAGCGTTTTCCGCATTCAAGGCATTCGCGTCTCCTTCTTATGGATTTTCCGTCGGTGGAAGGGCGCGAATCGATCACTTTGCTTTCAAGCTGACCGCAGGAAGGGCATTTCATTTTTGTATACCTCCGGGTTATTTTTCTGTAACGAGATTTATTAAAACTTCGACCATTTTGTTAAGCGATTCGACCGGGATGAATTCGTGCACGCTGTGGAAATTCAGCCCGCCGGTCGAAAGATTGGGGCAGGGAAGCCCCATAAACGAAAGCCGCGCGCCGTCGGTGCCGCCGCGTATCGCGACTGTCTTCGGCGTTACGCCCGCCGCTGTCATCGCCGTTTTCGCCGATTCGACGACGTGCATGTGCGGGAGTATCTTCTCCTTCATATTGTAATAACTGTCTTTGACGTCAAGCTCGAAGGTGCCTTTGCCGTACACTCCGTCGAGGTATTCCGCAAGCCGCTTCACGAACTCCTTGCGTTTTTCGAATAACGCTTTGTCGTGGTCGCGGATTATCATTTTGACGGCGGCCTCGGTCTCGTCGCCTTTTATGTCGCAGACGTGATAGAAACCTTCGTATTTCTCGGTATGCGCCGGCGTTTCCGCGGGCGGCAGCATGGCGATGAACTCATGGGCGATGAGCAGCGCGTTTTTCATCTTGTTCTTGGCGTCGCCGGGGTGGATGTTCACTCCGTGCACCGTAAGGCTCGCGGACGCGGCGTTGAAACACTCGTACTCGATCTCGCCGAGCTCGCCGCCGTCGACCGTATAAGCCCAGTCGGCGCCGAACCTTTCAAGGTCGAACCTGTCGGCGCCCCTGCCGATCTCCTCGTCGGGAGTGATGCAGACCGAGATGCCGCCGTGTTCGACCTCCGGGTGTTCCGCCAGGTATTCGCAAAGCGTGAATATCTCAGCCACGCCGGCTTTGTCGTCGGCGCCTAAAAGCGTCCTGCCGTCGGTGACGACAAGGTCTTTGCCGACGTAATTATCAAGGAACGGGAAATCCTTTACGGCGATCGACACTTCCGGGTTTAGGGCGATATCTCCTCCTGCGTAACGGATCACGCGCGGGCGAACGTTGTCGCCGCTTACCGCGGGCGAGGTGTCCATATGGGCGATAAGCCCGATTACGGGATCGTCCTCACGTCCTTCCGTCGCCGGGATGAACCCGTAAACGTAGCCGTTTTCGTCAAGCTGCGCGCCCTCTATCCCGAGCGAGCGAAGCTCTTCTGCAAGCTCCCGCCCGAGCGCGAGCTGTGAGGGAGTGGAGGGGCAATCCGGCGAATCCTCGTCGGAATTCGTGCCGAATGAAACGTATTTCAAAAACCGGTCGAGTACAGTCATAAATAGATTGACCTTTCTGTTTTGCTTCGCAAAAAATAAAGAATTAAGGAAGAATTAAGAATGAATAATTGCGGTCGAAAAGCCGCTTTGCGGCTTTTCTTCATTATCGCTTATTATTTCAGTTTATCAACGATGCATCTCGCGACGAAAACGCCGCTTGCGGAGGCGTGTGAAAGCGAATGGGTCACGCCGGAGCAGTCGCCGATGGCGTAAAGCCCGGGAAGACTGGTCTGAAGATCGCGGTCGAGCTCGACTTCCATGTTGTAAAACTTGACTTCTACGCCGTAAAGCAGCGTGTCGTCGTTCGCCGTGCCGGG
>JAGAAM010000001.1 GCA_017615235.1 Clostridia bacterium | reverse complement strand
TAATTCCGATTTCACATTCAAAGGGTCTCCGCTATTCACATATGGAAACAAAATGCTGCTGTTTTTATCTGAAGTAACCGATGAAACTGTCGATAATTATTGGATAGTGGGTTCTTTCAGTACTATTATCGACGCTGTGATAATCGACGGAGATTGGTATTTTCTGGATCGTTTAGGGATGCTTACGACCGAAACTTTAGGTATAAGTAAGGATCCATACTCTGTTGACGATATGAGTAAAAAAGTTAACGCGGCATACAGAGAATCCGATGAATTCGCCGAGGCAAACGGTTATTATACGCCTTATGTTTACACAAGAGATGAAATAACAAGCAGAATCAACCGATTTGACGGATTTGTGGAAAGGATTGTAAAAAATGAAAAATAAAAAGCACGTTGTTTTTTACGTTGTAATCATTATTGTTCTTTTACTCACGGTTTTTTGCAGTGACATTTCCGCCCATTCCACATCACAACATGGTACTCTGTCAAAAGAAGCCATTTCTCAGTCTCCGTATAATGGCGCATACTATATCGGTGGTCAATTAGTTGGATGGAGCATTGATGAGTCCACCCATTCAAATACCACATCATTAACTTACTCATTTAGTTTAGGCGGCTTAACAAGCAGTCAAGGAACGTCTCCGTATTAATCACAATAACGATGGCAGTTTTAAGGGGAACTTTTCAAAAGTTCCCCTGTTTTTACTTATTTCCCCGCTGCTTTTTTTGCTTTGCTTTCCGCTTTCATACGGAGTTCTTTATTGAGTATGCGTTTGCGGATGCGGATGGATTTTGGAGTGACTTCGATAAGTTCGTCGTCGGCGATGAATTCGATGGCTTCTTCGAGCGAAAAGATTATCGGCGGCGTGAGGATGAGTTTTTCATCAGCGCCGGCGGAACGGATAGCCGTCAGCTGCTTTTTCTTGCAGGGGTTGATCGTGATATCCTCCGCTTTCGGGTTGATGCCGACGACCATGCCCTCGTAGATATGCACGCCGGGGCCGACGAAGAGGTTGCCGCGCTCCTGCGAGTTGAAGCAGCCGTAGGAGGTCGTCTCGCCGTCCTCGCTGGCGATCAGCGAACCGGTGAAGCGGATCTGGATATCGCCTTTATAGGGCTTGTACCCGTCGAAGACGGAATTGATTATACCTTCGCCGCGGGTGGCCGACATAAACGAACTGCGATAGCCGAACAGACAGCGTGCCGGTATCGAATACTCGATACGCATATGCGTTCCGACTCCGTTAGGTGTCATCTGCAAAAGGTCGCCTTTGCGCCTGCCGAGTTCTTCCACGACGGTGCCGACGTAATCGTTCGGGACGTCGACGGTTACGTGCTCGTAAGGCTCGTTCTTAACGCCGTCGATGTCTTTGTAAAGCACACGGGGCGTGGAACAGCATAGCTCGAATCCCTCACGGCGCATGGTCTCGATAAGTATCGAAAGGTGCATCTCGCCGCGACCCGCGACGTTGAAGCAATCGGTAGTCTCGCCGTCGCTGACGCGGAGCGAAACGTCTTTGAGCAATTCTTTATAAAGCCTGTCGCGGAGCTGGCGGGAGGTGACGTATTTGCCCTCTTTGCCGGCAAAAGGCGAATCGTTGACCGAAAACGTCATTTCCATCGTCGGTTCGCCGACCTTGACGAACTCGATCGGTTCGGGAGTGTCCGGTGCGCAGATCGTATCGCCTATCGTGATGTCCTCCGCGCCGGAGAAGCAGACGATGTCGCCCATCTTCGCTTCCTGGACGGGGACGCGCTGTAAGCCGTCGATCTGATAAAGAGAGACGATCTTAGTTTTCTTTGGGGGTTTATCGGAATGGTAGTTCGTTATAACGACTTCCTGCCCCTGCTTTATCGTGCCCCTCTCGATCCTGCCGATGCCGATCCTGCCGACGTAATCGTTATAGTCGATAGAGGAAACGAGAAGCTGCAGAGGACCGTCGGGATCGCCTTCAGGCGCCGGGATGTGGGAAAGTATCGTCTCGAAAAGCGGCTGGAGGTCGGAGCCCGCCTCGTGCGGGACGAGCGAAGCCGTGCCGGCTCTGCCGGAGCAGAAAAGCGTCGGGCTTTCGAGCTGTTCGTCGTTCGCGTCGAGATCGAAGAGGAGTTCGAGTATCTCGTCCATGACTTCGTCGATGCGGGCGTCGGGACGGTCGATCTTATTGACGACGACGATGACTTTATGGTTGAGCTCCAAAGCGCGCTGGAGCACGAAGCGCGTCTGCGGCATCGGGCCTTCCGCGGCGTCGACGAGCAGTATTACGCCGTTGACCATTTTGAGTATGCGCTCGACCTCTCCGCCGAAATCGGCGTGGCCGGGAGTGTCGATGACGTTGATCTTAACGCCTTTATAGTGTATCGCGGTATTCTTCGCAAGAATGGTTATCCCGCGTTCGCGTTCGAGCGCGTTGTTGTCCATAACGCGTTCTTCCGTCACCTGGTTTTCACGGAATACGCCGCCCTGTTTGAGCATTTCATCGACAAGCGTAGTCTTGCCGTGGTCGACGTGCGCGATTATCGCGATGTTTCGGAGATCTTCCCTTATCATAAAATATATCCCTCACAAACAACGCCGGCAAGTTTTGACCTGCCGCCGTTGCTTTAAATTATTGCGATTTCTTTGCTTTTGAGTTCCTTCTGTTCATTACCGTTTCGGTAGTGATGCAGACAGAAGGTGCGATGAGTATCGTGGTTATAATTTCCGCGATGAAGTTGATAATGACTATTCCGGTGATGAACGCGCCTATACCGTCGATCTCCCACTGTGCGAGCTGGTCGAGCATAGCGTTCTCCCTGCCGAAAGCGGGCACGAACGTAAGAAGGAATATACCGGTATTGAGCACCGGAGCAAACACGGCGGCGACAACGTAGGATAACTTGCGGTCATAGGATTTAAGTGTTTTGCTTTTTTGGAACAAAATGACGCAGCCTTTGAAGATCAGCGCGACAAGAACCGAAGCGGCCACCGCGCGAACGACTATCGCGATAAAAGCGAGCACCGGACTTATCATAATGCAGGTCGCGCCCAAGGGCTCGATCCCGGTCAGGCCGGTGATAAAAACGACCATTCCGAAAGACCCGCCGACGATCGCCGCGCCGGGGATCCCGTAAAAGCAGGCGGCGACTACTATCGGAACGAGAGAGAACGAAAGCGAAGCACCGAATACCTTAACCGGCAGCAGAGTGGCAAACAGCTGTAATACCACGGTGAGCGCGACGAGCAGCGAAAGCATCGCGAGTTTTTGCAGTTCCGATCTTTTCATAGCGACCTCCTTTTTATCGAATTCATAAAATAATACATATAGTATTATACACGAATAAAACCCTATTTCAATGGACAGATTGAATAATTTTTTGGCGAAAACGCAATTAGCTCTTTATTTTATCGTACAATAGTGATATAATGCGAAAGTAATATGATCGTAAGACAGAAATGATTTGTGAGGTGTTTCCTGATGCTGGACGTAGGGAGCATTTACGGAAAGAAAAAAGCGTTCTTTTTGGGCATCGGCGGCATAAGCATGTCGTCGCTCGCCATGATACTTAAATCAAAAGGATGCGGCGTTTCGGGTTACGACCGCTCGAAAAGCGCGGTGACCGATACGCTTGAAAGCAACGGCATCCGCGTATATACCGATATCGGCGAAAGCGACATCGATTCCTGCGACGTTATAATCTATTCCGCCGCCTTCGGCGAAAGCCATCCCGTTATGCAGAAAGCGCTTGCCGCCGGCAAGCCGATCTATTCCCGTGCGGAGCTCCTCGGAGCCATCGCGGCGGGTTACCCCAACTCCGTCGCCGTCGCCGGGACACACGGCAAATCCACGACGAGCGGCATGATCGGGCACGTTTTCACAAACGCGAAGAAGTGCGATCCCACGGTCGTCGTCGGCGCCGTGATCCCGGAGGAAGGGCGCGCGTTCCGGACCGGGAGCGACGGGAACTTTATTTTCGAAGCCTGCGAATATTGCGACAGCTTCCTTTCTTTCTATCCGACCGTCGCCGTGGTGCTCAATATCTCCCTCGACCATACCGATTATTTCAAAGATATAGCGCATATCCGCAATTCGTTCACGAAGTTTATGAACAATACAGTCGCAGGCGGCGTTTCGGTCTACAACCTCGACGATCAGAACTGCCGTCTCGCCGCAGAAGGCGTAAAAGGCAAAAAATCCACCTTCAGCGCAGAAGGCGACGATAACGCCGATTATTGCGCGAAGAACGTTTTCGACGAAAGCGGGTTTTTCGGTTTCGACGTTTATAAAAAAGGCGAAAAGCTTTGTTCGGTAAAGCTTTCGGCACCCGGAAAGCACAACGTTTCGAACGCGCTCGCGGCATTCGCCGCCTGCGATTTAAGCGGGCTTGACGTGAGCGAGATCAAATCCGGCATCGAGAGTTTCAAAGGCGTAGGCAGGCGCTTTGAATACAAAGGCTTGCTCAACGGCGCGAAGGTATTCGACGATTACGCCCACCACCCGGAGGAGATCCGCGCGACGCTTTCCGCCGCGCGCAGGCTTACCGGAGGCAAGGTGTTCTGCGTGTTCCAGCCGCATAACTATTCCCGTCTGCGCGATCTTTACGACGATTTTGCAAAAGCTTTCGGCGACGCCGACCGGCTCGTGCTGTGTCCCCTTTACGCCGCGAGAGGACAGAACGAGGGCGACGTGTCCTCGAAGACGCTCGCGCAGCGCATAGACGGCGCGCTTTACCTGGAATCCTACGACGAGATCACCGCGCTTTTACGCAAAGAAGCGGCGGAAGGCGACGTGATCCTTATCGTCGGAGCCGGCAATATTGCCGATTACGCGGCTACTTTTGCCTGAAATATGCAAAAATTTCGGTTT
>JAGAAM010000135.1 GCA_017615235.1 Clostridia bacterium | reverse complement strand
CTATTAGACATTTCTGCAAATAGCAGCAAAGTGTATATACCAAGTTATTCTCATATAGGCAATAGCAGTTTAGAGGATGTGGAATTGGTGTTTGATGTGTGCGAAACATTAGACTTTGCTCAAAACGTCCTTGATGAATGGAAGCCAAGATTCATTAATGCTTTGGATGAAGAATTTAATATTGACGAATGGACAATTAATCAATTAGAATGGCAAGAAGGATTTGACTGATAACTAAGAGAATATAACGTCAAAGCGAGAATACCCGTATTCGACCGCTTCGACGGGACATTTGTACACGCTTACGAACTATACGGCAACGAATTACGGCTATTCTACCGGCAGCTGGGGCGATCTGCTCACCAACTACAACGGCACTGCGATCACCTACGATTCGATAGGCAATCCGACAAAGTGGCGCGGAATTTCGTCGTTGACCTGGAACGGCAGAAAACTCACGCACGCATCTCTTTCCAGCGGAGATTTCATCGACTACTCGTATAACAACGACGGTTTAAGAACGCAAAAATCCTTCTTCGACGACGTCACAAGCGAGACAACTACGCATAAGTATCTTCTCGACGGATCGACGATAGTTAAGGAAACCGTTACGGGATCGTCTAACTACACCCTGAATTACTTCTACGACGAATCAGGGGTAACCGCGTTCGATTACAACGGCACAAGGTATTACTACGTCAAAAACCTGCAAGGGGATATTATAGTGATGATCAATATTCAAAAAAAACAAAAATATGTTGCAATAAGGATTTGATTGATAAAATGAAAAAATGCTTATTTACTATTGTGTTACTATTGTCGCTGATAATTATACTGCCTGCTTGCAGCAACGGTAATAACTTCAGCGAGACATCTTCGAACGTAAAAAGCGACGCTGAAACGGTGTCGGAAACCGAAACGATTTCTGAAGTCGTATCTGCAGAACCCGTGGACGAATCCTCTACGATCGATCCTGAGCCGGTAATTACCGCCCGGCTTACGGAATCTACCGTTTACGACATCACCGGAGCCGCAACGAATACAACGTATTTTTACGACAGGAATAATCAGTTGATCGGACAAAGCGCAAACAAAAACGGTGATTTGACAGTCACGGATTTCGTTTACGAAAACGGATTGCTGGCAGAGAAGGTCGAAGCATATACCGCTCAGTACAGCGCAACAACCACTTATGAATACAATGCGGACGGAAATATCACCGTGGAGAAAACCACGGTTGACTCTATCGCAGGCGGTCCGGATATTGAAAGATACGTTGTTTTGAAAGTTAACACTTATGATGAAAACGGATTATTGATCGCGTCGGAAATCGGTTATGAAGGCGGGAACGCTATCGTTTTCGGCGAGTTCATCTATGATTCTGAAGGGAACCGCACGACTAATATGTACGAAGTGTTGGACAACGGTGAAAGAAAGCTTACCGCGACCTCTGTTGAAGACCAAAACGGAAAACTTCTTTCAGTAACATACGCCGACTATTCAGTCGTTTACGAGTACGACGAACACGGTTTTGTTGAAAAGAAGACGGTCGCGTACGGGTCTGACACTTATGGTTTGATATATGAGAACAGTTACGATGAATACGGCAATCTTATCAAAGCGCATTGCGTCAGCGAGCCCGCGGGAATGGATTTTACCGACGAATATAAATACGATTATTTGACTTAAATAATCATGTATTTCCTTGATTCAAACAGAAAGTTTATAGACGAATTCAAAAACAACGGCCAGGGAATACTTGAGCGCTGCAAAACGGATAACAGTATTGTAATAATCAATGAGATCATATTATGGATGACGAGTTATTCTTAATTGCCGCACTTTAATCTCGGTTATCTATTTGCCAACAACTAAATAATCAATGATGCAACGAAGGTGATTTACAAATAATGAGCGCAACATCGCTTGTGGAGCAAAAATGGATCGTATCACGCTCGAAATAATGACTCGCGAACTTTGCCACGAGCTTTTTCGCGGATGGGAAAACGACGAATCGATCTATATGGACAAGTCGCTTTTCAAGAAATACGTCTATAACGCGGAGGCGGTCGACAGATATTTCGATTCAAAACAAAGCCCGTCGCGCGTCGTTTTCGCGATAATGCTGGGAGATAAGCCTGTCGGCGAACTGCAATTGAAGCAGATCGACAGAGAAAAGCGGGAATGCACAATGAGCATCCACATGCAAAACGATTCCGTGAAAGGGAAGGGCTACGGCACGCAGGCGGAACGGCTGGCGGTGGACTACGCTTTCGGCGTTTTGGGGATGAAAGCCGTCAACGCCGATACGGTTTTAAAAAACGCCCGGAGCCGTCACGTCCTGGAAAAAGTCGGCTTTAAGTTCGTCAAAGAAGAAGGCGACTTTGCGTATTACAGGATAGAGAAATAAGGATAGAATAATCAAAAAAGCACGCCGCGGCGTGCTTTTTTGCTTGAATCATTATTTACGATTTATATATCCTCGCTTCGTAGGGTCGGAGGGTATCGCCCGGGTCTTCGTAATTGCAAAGCAGACAGTCGGAGTTTTCGGGAATACCGTCAGGGAGTTTTGCGGGAGTATCGGCGAACCGGACGGCAATATATCGCGTCTCTCCGTCTTTTCCGCGTTTATAAAGCACCGTGCCGGAGTCGTTTTGCAAAAGCTCGAAATCGCCGTGAAGCAGGACTTTATCGCTTTGGCGCAGGGCAAGCAGCTTGCGATAGAACTTGAGCACCGAGCGTTCGCTCTTTTCCTCCGCTTCGACGGTGCGATCGGGATCGAAATCCGCGACGATCCATGGAGTTCCGGCGGAAAAACCGGCGTTCTTCCCGTTATTCCAGGGCATTGGCACGCGCGAGTTGTCGCGGCTGCCGAAGTTCATCATTTTAAGAAGCGTCGTTTTGTCGCAGTCGTTCTCCATCTCGCGGTAGGCGTTGATCGTCTCGATGTCGCGGTAATCGGAAAGCTTGTTGAATATCGGGTTCATCAGCCCGAGCTCCTGCCCTTCGTAAATGACGGCGAGCCCGCGCATACCGTAAAGCAGTACTGCAAGCATAGTCGCGCTCTCAAAAGGATACTTTTCGTCGCCGAAGCGAGAAACGGCACGCGGCTGATCGTGGTTTTCCATGACGAGCACGGGATAGCCGTCGTTTTTAAGACCGTATTCCCATTTTGCGAGTATGTCGACGAACGCCTTGCGGTCGACTTCGCATTCCTTGAACTTATCGCCGCCGACGCGCCCTAAAAGTATATGCTCGAACTGGAAAGTTGTGGTCAGTTCGCCCCTGGCTTCGCCGGTCATGGCAAGCGTCTGCGCCGGAGTAAGCCCCCAGGTCTCGCCGACGGTGAGCGCGCCGTGAGGTCCTAATGCTTTCTCGTGCAGCTCGTGGAGGTATTCGTGCAGGTGCGGTCCCATTCCGAGGATGCCGTTGTCGAGGTCTTTCGAGATATTGTTTATAACGTCGCAGCGGAAGCCGTCCACGCCCATATCGAGCCAGTAATTGACCATATCGGCGATCTCTTCGCGAACTTTCGGGTTGTCCCAGTTCAAATCCGGCTGTTTTTTTGAAAAAAGGTGGAAATAGTATTGTCCGGTGGCTTCGTCGTATTCCCACACGGAACCGCCGAAAGCCGCTTTCCAGTCGGTGGGTTCGCGTCCGTCGACGGGATCGCGCCATATATAGTAATCGCGGTAGGGGTTGTCGCGGCTCTTACGCGCCTGTCTGAACCATTCGTGCTCGTCGGACGTATGATTTACCACAAGGTCGAGCAAAAGGCGTATGCCGTTGCTGTGAAGCTCGTCGAGCAGCCTTTTGAAATCGCCAAGCGTTCCGTATTCCGGCGCTATATCGCGGTAATCGGAAATATCGTAACCGTTGTCGTCGTTCGGGGAAGGGTAGCAGGGCGAAAGCCATACGGCGTTTATCCCGAGCGCCTTTAAATAAGGCACTTTCGAGATGATCCCGGGGATATCGCCGATCCCGTCGCCGTTCGAATCGCAAAAGCTCTTGGGATATATCTGATACAGTACCGTTTCTTTCTGCCAGTTCTTCATATTTTTCGCCCCTTTTTACGCGTTTGATGCCTTGTTTTGATTATATTACAGTTATACGGTTTTTTCAAGTGTTCTTTGCAACTTGACAACTGCTTTATCGGCGTTTATAATCAATAACAGATACGGAGGTGCGGTATGAAAAACTTTTTAAGATCAACTGCAGCGGTTTTGATCTGCGTAATACTTGCGCTTGCGCTTTCTTCCTGCTCCGCCAAAGTTCCGGTCACTGCGCAGACTTTTACCGTCAAAGCCGAAGAACTCGGCCTGCAGGTGCGCGACAATACCGAACAGTACGAAGGCCTTGAATGGTTTGATGACGTTGATTCCGCACTGATCGCCGAAAAGATCTCCGACGGCACTGTAATGTGGGTCGCGGATTATATAACCTTTAAAAACGACGGATTTATAAAGGAAAACTTCGATTACTACGTTGAACGTATCAGGGATAACGTTGAATCGATGAGGCTTTCGACGAAGGTCGAGTCGCAGAATTATGAACTTTTCCACACTTACGCCGACGGTTTTTATTTCTATCTCTGCCGGGTAGATAACACGTTTCTGTATATTTCGGTATACGAGGAATTCGATGAAGAAGCAAAGGCGCTTGTCGACGCGATAGGTTATTAAGGTGTTTGAATGAGTACAAGGAACGAAATAGTGACCGGCTTTTACGATCAGTCGGATGAAGAAAATCGGCTTGTAAAAAGCCGCCACGGACAGCTTGAATATGCCGTGACGACGGAATATATCCGCCGTTACGCGGCGTATAAAGCAAAGATAATCGAAATAGGCGCGGGGACCGGGAGGTATTCAGTCGCGCTCGCACGAAAAGGATTCGACGTCACCGCCGTCGAGCTTGTCGAAAGCAACTTTTTAAAGCTTTGCGAGAACGGCAGGGGGCTTAACAACCTTAAACCCTTTCAGGGCGACGGAACCGATCTTTCGCGATTCGGCGACGGTGGATTCGATCTCACGCTCGTCTTCGGACCGATGTATCATCTTTACGATCCCGCTGACGTTGAAAAAGCGATCGACGAGGCGATACGTGTCACGAAACCCGGCGGAACGCTGTTTTTCGCGTTCATTTCGGTATTCGGCATAATGAGCGCAAACTATTTTGACGGCAACTGGGCGTTCGGTCAGAACGAGAATTTTACAAAGGGTAACGCCGTCAGGCATTTTAAAGAACAGCTTTTCACGGGTTACGATGTTGCCGAATTCGAGAGGCTGTTCGATAAAAAGCCCGTAACGCATCTCGCCACCGCCGGCGTCGACTGGATACTCGAATCGCTCGAACAGCGTCAAGATTTCAACATATCCGACGATGATTTCAAAGCCTTCACGGAGTGGTATCTCGCTTTCTGCGAGAAACGAGAATTATTGGGGCACACGAACCACCTTTTGTATATCTGCCGCAGGAACGCGGAATGATACGTTAAAAACGCCTTTGTCCGAAACGCGAAGGCGTTCTTTTTTTGCGTTTTATAAAAAATATATATTGACAAATCAAAAGGGCGGGGTTATAATCAAATTTGCGACAAAATCCCAAATTCGCGAGGAGCAACTGTTATGAGTTATATGACTAATCAAAGAAAGGCTTTGCTCGATCTGCTGGAACACCACCGCGACGAGACGCTTTCCGCCGACCAGATCGTAGAAAAGATCGGCGAAAGCGCGAGCAGAAGCGCGGTCTACCGCAACCTTTCGGAGCTTGAAAAACAGGGGCTTATCAAAAAGATCGCCTCGAGCGGTTCGAGTAAGGCTTTATATCTTTATACAGGTTCCGACCATTGCCGGGATCATATCCATCTTGAGTGTTCGAAGTGCGGCAGGACCTATCATCTCGAGGCGCCGACCACTGACGCGCTTATAGACAACGTGATGCAGGACGCGAGCTTCCAGATCGACCGCGCCAGCACCGTCCTTTACGGCGTATGCGAGACCTGCCGTAAACACTGAAAATACTGATATCATGAAAAGAATTATTACTTTTACGGTTTGTTTACTGATGCTCGCCGGAGTTGTGACCGGCTGCGGCACACCCGCGAAAAGCGGCGGTAAAATAAGCATCGTCACGACGGTATTCCCGGAATACGACTGGGTGATGCAGATACTCGGCGATAAAGCCGATCAGGCGGAAGTTGCGCTGCTCCTCGACAACGGCGTCGATCTTCACAGTTATAAGATCACCGTCGACGATATCATAAAAATATCGAACTGCGATATGTTCGTCTACGTCGGCGGCGAATCCGACGATTGGGTAAACGACGTTTTGAAAGATGCCGGAAACAAGGATATGATCGTCGTCGATCTTCTTGAAGTCCTCGGTCCCGAAGTGAAAGAAGAAGAGGTCAAAGAGGGCATGCAGGGCGAAGAAGAGGAAGGCGAAGAAGTCGAAGAAGAGCCGGAATACGACGAGCACGTCTGGCTTTCGCTCAAAAACGCCGCAAAAGTTTGCGGATATATCGCCGAAAAACTCGGCGCTGTCGACGAAGGCAACAAGGACTTCTATAAATCCAACGCCGACGCCTATATCGCAAAGCTGAACGCCCTTGACGCGCGGTACGCGGAAGCCGTAAACGGTTCGCGCGTAAAATGCCTGCTGTTCGGCGACCGCTTTCCGTTCCGATACTTAGTCGACGATTACGGGCTCGACTATTACGCGGCGTTCGTCGGATGTTCCGCCGAAAGCGAGGCGAGCTTCGAGACGGTCATCTTCCTTGCGAACAAGGTCGACGAGCTCGGGTTGAAGGCGATCATGCAGATCGAAAGCTCCGACGGCAGGATCGCGAATACGATAAAAGGATCGACGAAGACAAAGGATCAGGCGATACTTACGCTCGATTCGATGCAGTCGACGACTTCTGCCGATATAGCGGAAGGCGCGACGTATCTTTCGGTAATGGAAAAGAATCTCGAAATTCTTAAAGAAGCGCTGAAATAAGGAGGAAGAACAGATGGCTCTGCTGACCTGCCGCGACCTTTCGATAGGATACGACGGACACAGGATCGTGCAAGGATTGAACTTCACGGTCGAGCCCGGCGATTATCTTTGCATCGTCGGCGAAAACGGTTCCGGTAAAAGCACGCTGATGAAAACCATACTCGGTCTGCAGTCGCCTGTCGGCGGCAAAGTCGTCACCGGCGACGGTTTGAAGCAGAACGAGATAGGCTATCTTCCTCAGCAAACGGTAGTGCAAAAGGATTTCCCGGCTTCGGTCTGGGAGATAGTTATATCCGGCTGCGGCAACCGCACCGGATTGCGCCCTTTCTACAACCGCGAAGAAAAGGCGATCGCAAGGGCGAATATCGAAAGAATGGGGCTTGGCACGATAATAAAACGCTGTTACCGCGAACTGTCCGGCGGACAGCAGCAGCGCGTCCTGCTTGCAAGGGCGCTTTGCGCCACGAAAAAGATGCTCCTGCTCGACGAGCCGGTCTCCGGTCTCGACCCGAAGGTCACCGCGGAGATGTACGAGCTGATCGAATCGCTCAACAAAACCGACGGAATAACGGTTATAATGATCTCTCACGATATCGAAGCCGCCGTAAAATACGCCGGACACATCCTGCATATCGGCAGCGAGATATTTTACGGCACCCGTGACGAATACCTGGAAAGCGGCATGGCGCGTTCTTTCATAAAGGACGGTGAGATATAATGGCGGAATTGATCGATAAACTCACGCTTTATATGCAGTATCCCTTTGTGCGCTACGCGCTTATCGTCGGCGTGCTTATCGCGCTGTGTTCCTCGCTGCTTGGCGTCACGCTCGTGTTAAAACGCTTTTCTTTCATAGGAGACGGACTGTCTCACGTCGCTTTCGGCGGAATAGCGATCGCGGCGGTAGTCGGTCTTACCAACGAAATGCCGCTCGTGCTCGTGATCACGATAGTCAGTGCGGTACTGCTTCTTCGCACCGGTCAGAACGCAAAGATCAAAGGCGACGCGGCTGTCGCGATGATCTCCGTCGGCGCGCTGGCGATCGGGTATCTTTTGAT
>JAGAAM010000134.1 GCA_017615235.1 Clostridia bacterium | reverse complement strand
TTTTGCTCTTTTTCAGCCGAAAAAAGGGCAGAAAACGGTTTTTATAAATTTTTGGTAAATTTATCAAAAAAATACTTGACAATCCGCTTGACGTGGCATATAATAATAAACTGCATTATAATGTGGGTAAATGCCGTCCGCCGGTCCGACAGCAGGCGGAGGCAATAAAGCTTTATATATGCGCCGGATTATCAAACACCGTGGATAAACCGCCTTGCCGGCGGAACAAATGAATGGAGTGATTGGTTGATATGGTGAAAGAACGGCTCCTCGGAAAGACGCTCAGAATGTCTTTTTCCAAGAACGACGAAGTTCTGGAAATGCCCAATCTGATTGAGGTACAGAAAAAGTCATTCAAAGATTTTGTGGAAAAGGATATAGGGGATGTTTTAAGGGATATCTCGCCTATGGCGGACTATTCCGGCAACCTTATTATCGAATTTGTCGATTACTCTCTCGACGAAGCCCCTAAATATTCGATCGAGGAATGCAAATCACGCGATCTTAACTATGCTACGCCCTTTAAAGTGACCGTCCGTCTTACGAATAAGGTCACGAACGAGGTCAAAGAACAGGAAATCTACATGGGCGATTTCCCGATGATGACCGACAGCGGCACTTTTATAATCAACGGCGCGGAACGAGTCGTCGTTTCCCAGATCGTCCGTTCTCCCGGAATTTACTTCGAACCGATCGACGATAAATCCGGAAAACACATTTTTGCCGCCACCGTCATCCCCGGCAGGGGCGCATGGCTTGAATACGAGACCGACAACTCCGACGTTTTCTACGTCCGTATCGACAAAAACCGCAAGATCCCGATAACCGTGCTTCTGCGCGCGTTCGGGCTAGGCACCAACGAGGAAATACTTGAAAAGTTCGGCGACGAGCAGGTGCTCAAAGCCACTTTCGAAAAAGACACTCTTCTCCAGGAGGTCGACCGGATCATCCAGTCCGGCGGTATCACCAATCCCGTAGACGAAGCTTTGAAGGAGATCTACCGCAAACTCCGTCCCGGCGATCCTCCGATAGTGGAGAGCGCGCAAATACTTATCAACAACCTGTTCTTTGACGAGAAGAGGTATGATATTTCACCTGTCGGACGCTATAAATTCAACAAAAAGCTCGCGCTTTCGAAGAGGATCGCGGGCCATACCCTTGCGCGTGACGCGGTAAGCCCCGTCACCGGCGAGATATTGTTCGAGGCGGGCAGGAAACTTTCCCGTCAGGACGCCGACGCCATCGAGAAGGCAGGCGTTTACGAGGTACATCTCCACGTCGATGAAGACGACAAGCAGGTCGAAGTCAAGGTGTTCTCCAACCGCATGGTCGACGCTTCCGCCATCACCGGCATCCCCGCATCCGAGCTCGGCATCGACGAATACGTCGCGCTCGAACCTCTTATGCGCATCATAGGCGAAGTGGGCCTTGATAATAAGGAAGAGTTCGTCAAAGCTCTCAACGAGTCCATCGACGAGCTTATCCCGAAGCATATCACGATCGACGATATCATGTCTTCGGTCAACTATATGCTCTGCCTCGGTCATTTTGTCGGCAACGTCGACGATATCGACCATCTCGGCAACCGCCGTCTGCGCGCCGTCGGCGAGCTCCTGCTCAACCAGCTCCGCATCGGCTTCTCGCGCATGGACAAGATCGTAAAAGAGAAGATGACCACCCAGGACATCGACACGATCACTCCTCAGTCGCTCATCAATATCCGCCCGATAGTCTCCGCGATACGCGATTTCTTCGGCTCCAGCCCGCTGTCCCAGTTCATGGACCAGGCTAACCCGCTTTCCGAGATCACGCATAAAAGGCGTCTTTCGGCGCTCGGCCCCGGCGGTCTTTCCCGTGACAGGGCAAGCTTTGAAGTCCGTGACGTCCACTATACCCACTACGGCAGGATGTGCCCGATAGAAACGCCTGAAGGCCCGAACATAGGCCTTATCACCTCGCTTGCAAGTTATGCGCGCGTCAATAAGTTCGGCTTCATCGAAGCGCCTTACCGCATAGTCCGCAACGGCGTCGTAACGAAAGATACCGTCTATCTCACCGCCGACGCGGAGGACGAATACGTCGTCGCCACTGCTAACGAGCCGATCAGCGAAGACGGACACTTCCTCAACCGCAAGGTCGTCGCAAGGCACAGGGACGAGATCCTCGAATTCGAAGCCGCGAAGATCGACCTCATGGACGTTTCTCCGAAGATGGTCGTTTCGGTCGCCACCGCGATGATCCCCTTCCTTGAAAACGACGACAACACCCGTGCGCTGATGGGCTCGAACATGCAGAAGCAGGCAGTCCCGCTTATGATCAACGAAGCCCCGATCATCGCCACCGGTATGGAACACAAGGCTGCTTACGACAGCGGCGTTCTTGTCATCTGCCGTAACGACGGTATCGTCGAAAGCGTCACCTCCGATTGCGTCATCGTCCGCAAAGACGACGGCACTGCGGATATTTACAAACTCATCAAATTCACCAGGAGCAACCAGGGCACCTGCGTCAACCAGAGGCCGATCGTCGAAAAGGGCGAACGAGTCCATAAGGGCGACGTTATAGCCGACGGCCCCGCTACCGATCACGGCGAGATCGCGCTCGGCAAGAACGTGCTTATCGGTTTCATGACCTGGGAAGGTTATAACTACGAGGACGCGGTGCTTCTCAACGAGCGCATCGTTCGCGACGACGTTTACACCTCCATCCATATCGAGGAATACTATTGCGAATCCCGCGATACCAAACTCGGACCGGAAGAGATCACCCGTGAACTCCCGAACGTCGGCGAGGACGCTCTGCGCGACCTCGACGCCGACGGTATCGTCCGTATCGGCGCGGAAGTCCATTCCGGCGATATCCTTGTCGGTAAAGTCACCCCGAAGGGCGAGACCGAGCTTACCGCGGAAGAAAGACTTCTCCGCGCGATATTCGGCGAGAAAGCCCGCGAAGTCAGGGATACCTCCCTTAAACTCCCGCACGGCGAATCCGGCATAGTCGTCGACGTCCAGGTCTTCAGCCGCGACGATTGCGACGTTCTCGGACCCGGCGTCATCAAGGTCGCAAGGGTCTATATCGCCCAGAAGAGAAAGATCTCCGTCGGCGATAAGATGGCGGGCCGCCACGGTAACAAAGGCGTTATTTCCCGCATACTTCCGAGCGAAGACATGCCCTTCCTCCCCGACGGCACTCCGCTTGATATAGTGCTCAACCCGCTGGGCGTTCCTTCCCGTATGAATATCGGTCAGGTCCTTGAAGTCCACCTCGGCAGAGCGGCAAAAGAGCTCGGCTGGAAGGTAATGACTCCGGTCTTCGACGGCGCGAACGAAAAAGACATCGAGGAATGCCTCCGTATGGCAAACCTTTACCGCGATCTCGGCTATGACGAGACCGTCGAAGGTAAGGCGCTTTACAAAGAGGTCACCGATCCCGACGGAAAAAAGCATATCGAAAAGCTTACTCCCGAATGGATCGCCGCAAACCGCGCGGAATTCGACGAACTCCGTGCGAACAAGCTTGTCAAAGTAGTCGACGGCAAGACCACGCTTTACGACGGACGTACCGGACAACCCTTCGATAACCCCGTCACCGTCGGTTATATGTACTTCCTTAAACTGCACCACCTCGTCGACGATAAGATCCACGCCCGTTCCACCGGCCCGTACTCCCTCGTCACCCAGCAGCCT
>JAGAAM010000133.1 GCA_017615235.1 Clostridia bacterium | reverse complement strand
TAGAATTAAGGCTTCGATCTCGGTTTTTCTTGCCTCGTCAATATTGTTTGCAGGAGTGCCGGATATATACTGGTAAAATTTTCATTTGCACCTTATTTTATTTATTTGTATATAGTATATAAGAAATATATTGATTTTGATATTCTTTTGTGATATACTGCAAACGTATAACTATAGTTATGCCCATTTCAGATATATTCGGAGCGAAGAATTGTATAAGCATTTTTTCAAAAGAGTCGCGGACATGATCATTTCACTGCTCGTCATAATCCTGCTTTCGCCGCTGTTTCTGATCACCGTGCTGGCGATCAAAATCGATTCGCGCGGGCCGGTGATATTCAAACAGAAGCGGCTCGGCAGAGGCGGGAAAGAATTCAATATACTCAAGTTCCGTTCGATGGTCGTGAACGCGGAACATACCGGTTCCGGCGTTTACAGCGACAATAACGACGAGCGCGTCACAAAAGTCGGTAAGGTACTGCGGGCGACTTCGATAGATGAGCTTCCTCAGTTTTTCAACATTTTAAAAGGGGATATGAGCCTCATCGGTCCCCGCCCTCCGCTGACATATCACCCCTGGGATATCGACGGATATACTCCTGAACAGCGGCGGATGTTCGACACGCGACCCGGCATAACCGGCTGGGCGCAGGTGCACGGCAGGAAGGACGTCGAGTGGAACAAAAGGATCGAACTCAACGTCTGGTACGTCGACCACGAGTCGTTCACGCTCGATGTCAAAATATTCTTTATGACGATCTACAAGGTTTTGACTAACGCGGATAACGAGAACAAAAAGAAGACCGCGGGTTAAGAAAGGTATCGATCATGGCACTGAAACTCATGTATATCACCAACCGCCCCGACGTTGCGCTGGTTGCGGAACACGCCGGTGTCGAGAGGATATTTATCGATATGGAGTCTTTCGGCAAGGCGGAAAGACAGCACGGGCTCGACTCGGTCAAAAACGCGCATACGATCGAAGACGTAAGGGCGATCCGCAAGGTCCTTACGAAGTCCGAACTCCTTGTGCGTATCAACCCCATACATGAGGCTTGCGACGGCTATTCTTCCTCCGAAGAGGAGATCGAATCGGTCGTCAATGCCGGCGCGGATATCATAATGCTCCCGTACTTCAAAACGCTTGAAGAAGTCAGGCGTTTCCTCTCCGCCGTGAACGGAAGGACGAAAACGATGCTCCTTCTCGAAACGCCGGAGGCGGTCGAAATAGTCGACGATATAATCGCGTTCGGCGGATTTGACGAGGTGCATATCGGCATCAACGACCTTTGTATCGGTTACGGAAAAACGTTTTTGTTCGAACTTCTCGCCGACGGCACTGTCGAGACGCTCTGCATCAAATTCAAGACCGCAGGGATCCCTTACGGATTCGGCGGAGTCGCCTCCATCGGCACGGGACTGCTGCCGGCGGAATACGTGCTTAAAGAGCATTACCGCCTTGAATCCTCGATGGTGATCCTTTCCCGCAGTTTCTGCAATGCGAACAAAGATACCGATATCAATTTCATACGCGAAAAATTCGATATAGGTATGCGAAGCATGAAGGCGCTTGAAAACGAGATCGCGATCCATGCGAGGTATTTCAGCGACAACGAAGCCGAAGTAAAAAAGTGCGTCGCCGAGATCGTAAGAAGGATCAAAAGCAGAGATGACAATTCAGACGAAAAGTGATGGTTTTCACGGAGGATACCGATGAGGCTCTTGATAACCGGTGCCTGGCGGCAGGCTGAAGATTATTTCGGAACGTTGAGATCGTCCGGTCACGAGGTCGCTTTCATGCGGCACGAGAACGGCGATCTTCCCTGCGATCCCGCCTGGGTCGAGGGGATCATCTGCAACGGACTGTTTCTTTATCATCCGATCGAAAAATTCAATAATCTGCGGTATATCCAGCTCACTTCCGCGGGATTTGACAGGGTGCCGACGGATGTGATCAAAGATCGCGGCATCGTTATCCGCAACGCGCGCGGGGTTTACAGCGTCCCGATGGCGGAATACGCGGTCTCCGGAGTTTTGATGCTTTATAGGGCGGCGGGCTTTTTCCGCGAGAATCAGGCAAAACACGAATGGGTGAAAAACCGCGAACTTCGCGAGCTTTGCGGAAGCCGTGTGCTTGTTATCGGCTGCGGAAGCGTCGGCACCGAATGCGCGAAAAGGTTCAGGGCTTTCGGCTGCACCGTGATAGGAACGGACGTCGCGTTGCGCGACGATCCCTGCTATGATGCGATCAAACCGGTCTCTTCGATCGACGAAGAGATCCCGCTTGCCGACGTCCTCGTTATAATGGTCCCGTCCGCTCCCGATACGGTGAACCTGATAAGCGGAGAACGTATCCTCAAACTCAAACGCGGCGCGGTCGTCGTCAATATCGCGCGCGGCGGCATAGTCGATGAAAAAGCCCTCGCCGCTTCGGCTTACAGGCTCGGCGGCGCCGTGCTCGACGTTTTCGCGCAGGAACCCCTCTCCGAAGACAGCCCGCTTTGGGATATCCCGAATTTTATCATCACGCCGCATAACAGTTTCGCCGGCCACGGCAACGACGAAAGACTGTCGGAAGTGATAATGAGGAATTTGTCCTGTATTGAAAACGGCATTTGATACAAGAGGTTTTACGGATTGATGAGAGTTTTATTAGTCGCGACCGTACAAAGCCATATTTGCCAGTTTCATAAACCGCTCGTCGCAATGCTGCGCGGGCAGGGATGCGAGATACACGTTGCCGCGAGAGATAATCTTGCCGAGAAAAACGGTTTGAAACTCGATTTCGCCGACAGGGTATTCGACGTTCCTTTTTCAAGATCGCCAAAGAGCAGGGACAACATCAAAGCGTATAAGGCGTTGAAAAAGATCATCGACGAAGGCGGCTACGACGTGGTTCACTGCAATACGCCAATGGGCGGAATAATCGCCCGTCTCGCTGCAAGAAAAGCCAGAAAGCGCGGGACGAAAGTGTTCTACACGGCTCACGGATTCCATTTTTACAAAGGCGCTCCGAAGAAGAACTGGATGATCTATTACCCGATCGAAAAGTTCTTTGCGAGGTATACCGATAAGCTTATCACGATCAACGAAGAGGATCACGAATTCGCAAAGAATCATTTTAAGTGCGAAGTCTGCCGGATCCACGGCGTCGGCGCCGATCCCGAGAGGTTTCATCCCGTATCCGACGAGGAAAAGGCGGAATACAGAAAAGAGCTCGGCATCAAAGAAGGGTCGAGGGTCATAATGTGCGTGGGCGAGCTTTTGCCGAATAAGAACCAGAAAACGGCGATCAAAGCGATGAAGGAAGTCGTCAAAAAGGTCCCGGAAGCTCTGCTCCTTATCGCCGGAAACGGCCCCGAAAAGGATAACCTTCAAGCGCTTATTGACGAGCTCGATCTAAACGACAGCGTAAAACTGATCGGTTATACCACTCAGCTTGAGAAGTATTTGCAGGCATCCGATCTGCTCGTTGCGTGCAGTATCCGCGAAGGACTTGGAATGAATGTAATTGAGGCAATGCTTTGCGGCAAACCGGTCGTCGCTTCAAAAAACCGCGGACATAACGAATTGGTAAAAGACGGAGTGAACGGCTTTCTGGTCGATGCTTGTGAAACCGGGCAGTATTCGGACCGTATCATTGAGGTTTTGATTAAAGGTGCCCGATCAATAGAAATGGGCGGATGCGGATCAAAAGCAGCAATGCCGTATTCGGCGGTCAGCGTCAGCAAAGATCTTAAAACCATTTACGGATTTTAACATTTTTCGTCAAACAAACGACTTGGATATCACGGAGAATCAGCTTTGATAAAGTATAGCGTAATAATACC
>JAGAAM010000132.1 GCA_017615235.1 Clostridia bacterium | reverse complement strand
TTTTTCTTTTCTTTCTTCGTTGCCGCCGACGTCTGCTTGACGTGCTTTTCTTTGCCGTCCGACGGCGCGAAGCGGTATTCGCGTTTCAAAAACAGATACCGCACCGTAAAGACGAGCTCGCGGCAATAGGTTATCCGCGCTCTCACCCGGCAGGCGAGCAGCAGCGCGATAAACAGCAAAACGCCGGCGACTATATAAAGCGCGGTCACGGCTCGCCGACCTCCGGATCGGCGTCGGACGCGGGTCCGGCTTCGGAAAGATCGAAGGACACCTGCTCGGTCGGGAGGCTGAAATCGGTCTTCGGCAGGTCTTTCAGGCTTTCAAGCCCGAAACAGCGAAGGAACGCGTCGGTCGTGCCGAAAAGCACCGGTCTCCCGGGAGCGTCGAGCACGCCGCGCTCGGCGATAAGCCCTTTTTCGGTGAGCGAGGCGACGATAGCGGAGCTGTCGATGCCGCGCACCATCTCGATGAACGACCTTGTGACCGGCTGGTTGTAGGCGATGATCGCCAGGACTTCCAGCGAAGCGCGGGAAAGCGGAGGAGCTTTACGCATTTCAAGCGCCTTTTTCACGCTTTCGGCGAAAACCGCCTTCGTGCAGAGCTGATACGACTCCTCCACGGTGATGAGCATTATGCCGCTGCTGCGGTCGTCGCTGTATTTTTCCCTCAAGATCTCCGCGGCTTTCAAAAGCCCTTCGGAATCGACCGAGAGTATCTCGCATAATCTGTCGAACGCCACGGGACTGCCGCAGGCGAAGAGCACCGCCTCCAACGCGGCGGGCGTTTCTTTATTCATATTCATCGTATACCTCCCGGTTTTCGTCGTCGAGTTCGGCTCCTTCGGCGAGAGACAGCTTTATATCGTCATTTTCGTCACGTTCGACGTCGATTATTCCGTCGCGCACGCATTCGAGCAGCGCAAGGAAGACCGCCACAGCCTCGCCCCGGCTTTTAACGCGGATGAAAAGCTCGTCGAAACGGCATTTACCTACCTGTTCGAGCTTCGATACCACGGCGCTTATCTTTTCGGAGACTGAATAATACTTTTCCTCGATCTTTTTGAAAAGCTCCGGATCGTTTGCCGCGTCCTTCAAAGCGGCGGCGCGGTCGGCGATGCGCAGGAACGCCTCGGTAAGCAGTTCGACGGCGTGGCTTCGCGAATAATCGCTCTTCGGCGGTTCGTCGGCGGGCTTCGTGAAGGTGTCGTAATGCCCTTCGCTCTGTTCCTTCAAAAACTCCGCCGCGGCTTTCGCGCGCTGGTGTTCCAGCAACGCGTCGACGAGCACGGTACGCGGGTCTTCCTCCTTTTCGTCCCTCGGAAGGAGCATTTTGCTTTTTATAAGCATAAGCTCCGCCGCCATGACGATGAATTCGGAGGCGATCTCCATGTTCAGTTCCCGCATCGCGTCGAGATAATCGACGTACTGCTGCGCGATCTCCGCTATCGGGATGTCGAAGATGTCTATTTTATGTTTGGTGATGAGCGCGAGCAGAAGGTCGAGCGGACCTTCGTATTGCTCGATCTTTAATTGTACGGGTTCCAAATGAAACCTCCGTAAAAGATTTTTATCCGATGATCGCGGTGAATACCGTATCCCACAGGCCGACGAAACCGTCGGCTATAAGATCCCTTATGAACTGGAGCGGATAGAAGACGTTGATCGTCCTGACCCAGGAGAGCGCGATGAGCGCGATCCAGAAATACATCGTATAGCGCCTCAGCTGCGCGTATTTCGCCGCAAGATGGTTGGGAAGCAAGCACATAAGGATGTTCGAGCCGTCGAGAGGCGGGATCGGGATAAGGTTGAACAGCCCGAGACCCAGGTTGAGCACGACGAAGTAATACAAAGCCGTCGCGAGCGCCCTTACCATCGCAGGAGTTTCGGGAGCATAGAAGAACATATACCCGCTGTATCCGTACGCCCAGGATATCTGACCCAGTCCGCAGAGCAACCCGATGAAGATCGCGCCTAAAAACGCAAGCAGGAAGTTGGAAAGCGGACCCGCAAGCGATACGAGCGCGAAATCGCGCCGCGGCTTTTTGAAATAGCGGGTGTTCACCGGGACCGGTTTGGCGTAACCGAACCCGATGACGAGCATCATTATCGTGCCTATCGGGTCGAGGTGGTGCAGCGGATTGAGCGAAAGCCTTCCGTCCGCCTTCGCCGTGGAATCACCAAGCCTGTAAGCCGTATAACCGTGCGCGTATTCGTGGATGACGAGCGAGATCACGAGCGTGAACGCCAGCATTACGAACGCCAGTATCTTTTCGCCTATCGTGCCGCCGCCGCTGAAAATACTGTAAATCATCGGTCCACCTTATTTGAGTTCTATCAAAGATCTTTCCCACATTTTCGGGGGTTCATAACCCATCATCGTGACGACGGTGGCGGCTATGTTCGCAAGCCCGAACTGACCTTCCGCGAAAGTGTATTTATCTTTATAGAAATTGTCGTAGATAAAGCAGGGGACGGGATTCAAAGTGTGGCTCGTCTTCGCCTTCGGCTTTCCGTCGGCGCCGAGCTTCGGTTCGCCGGTCTTTTTGTCGATCTCGAACATCTCGTCGCAGTTGCCGTGGTCGGCGGTGATTATCGCCACGCCTTTGGCGGCGTCGACGGCTTTGAGTATCCTTGCGAGGCAGAGGTCGAGCGCCTCCATCGAGACCTTCGCCGCGATGAAGGAACCGGTGTGGCCGACCATGTCGCCGTTCGGGAAGTTGACGCGCAGGAATCCGAAACCGCCGTTCTGTATCTTGTCGATAAGCACGTCGGTGATCTCCGCGCATTTCATCCAGGGGCGCTGCTCGAAGGGGACTATATCGGAGGGTATTTCTTTGTATTCCTCAAGCTCCTCGGAAAACTTGCCGGATCTGTTGCCGTTCCAGAAATAGGTCACGTGGCCGTATTTCTGCGTTTCGGAGATGGCGTACTGCCTTTCGCCCTTACTGACGAGGAATTCGCCCATCGTGTTGCTTATCTCGGGAGGCGAGACGAGGTATTTGGAGGGGACGTGAGCGTCGCCGTCGTATTCGAGCATACCGGCGTAGCAAACCTTCGGGAAGCGCACTCTGTCGAACTTTTTGAAATCGCCCTCTCCGAACGCTCTGGATATCTCTATCGCGCGGTCGCCTCGGAAGTTGTAGGACACGACGCTGTCGCCGTCTTCTACCGTTCCGACCGGCTTTCCGTTTTCCGCGATGACGAATCCCGGAAGGTCCTGATCTATCGCGTGCGT
>JAGAAM010000131.1 GCA_017615235.1 Clostridia bacterium | reverse complement strand
TCTACGACCCTGCCGAGCAGAGCTTCGCCAACCGGGACGCTTGCGATCCTGCCGACTCGCCGCACCGAGCTGCCGCTTTCGATATTTTCGTACCTGCCGAACACGACGCATCCGATGCGGTCGGGTTCGATATCGAGTATCATTCCCCTTTCGCCGCATTCGAATTCGACGACTTCGCCGTACATGATGTCGGCAAGACCGTCGAGCCAGCAGATACCGTCGGAAACGCTTACCGCCCTGCCGAGCTGATAGATATCGACGTCAAGGCGGGCTTTTTCGATGCCTTTATATATGTCCGCGGTGACAGTCTCCGCATCGGAGCCGTAATCCACCGGGCGCCTTGTAAGATCGCGTTCGAGATGGTAAAGGCGGTTCGCCAGAGTGCAGTCGTAAACCGTATCGCCGATACGGAGGCGCATACCGCCGACGAGCGATTCGTCGACGCGGACCCAGTAGGAAGCCCTGCCTCCGACCGAATCGAGCAGTTCGGAGGTCTTCTCGCCGATGAGCGAAACGATGTCGTCCGGCAGCTGATAAGCCGAAGTGAGCGTAACGTAAAGCACGTCGTGGCGGTTGAGATAGCACATATCGCCGGGCGTGAGTTCGATTTTGGAAAGGATGCGTTCCGCGAGTTCGGGCTCGATACTGCGAAGGTTTGAAAGCTCCGGTTCTTTCGTGAACGCGGCTTTTATTTTTTCGCAAAGCGCTTTGACTACTTTATCACGGGAGGCTGTCATCGTCTCGCGGCGAAAATCGTCCTCGCGGAGTTTGCGCGCCTTTTCAATGCGTTCCTTATCGGATTCGTATTTTTCGCGCAGCAAAGCAAGCTCGTCTTCGTTCGAAGCGGGCTTTTCTTCGCTTTCGGGAACGTCGTCTCCGGACGCGTCGCTTTCGGCGGCGGAAGACTCCAGAGCCTCCGCTTCGTCAAGCGCGGCGTTTATCGCTTCCCTGCGCGCTTTGAATTTTTTGAAGACCGTCTTTCTGCCTACGAACCACATTATCACGGCAAGCAGCAAAAAGTTGATCGCGGCGTAAAGAAATTCCATCTTTCGGCTTTCCTTTTATGAAACGATGCTTTCGGCGAACGCCGAAACGAGCGGATCGAGACCGGCGCGCGCCTTTTCTTCCGCTTTAACGGCTTCGGACTCGATCAGAGACTGCGCCGACCTGAATTCTTCCTCGCTCGCCTCCTCCGCACGGCGGAGATCGGCGTCGAGCTGTTCTTTGAGCCTGGCGTATTCGGCGCGGGACTGCTCTTCGGCGATACGGCGTTCCTCGGCGCGCTTCGCGGCAAGCCGTTCGCGTTCTTCCGAAACAGAGCGTTCGCGTTCCTCGGCGCGGATCTTAGCCGCGTCGATCTTGTTTTTTCTTGCGTCCATGATCCCCAGAACGGGTTTGAAGATCAGTTTATACATTATAAACGAAAAAACGCAAAAGCAGATCACCGTCCAGATAAGGACGGGAAGCTGGATTGACATAATGCAAACCTCCTACCGCAAGGAAAAGGCATAAACCAAAATATCAGCCGATCTTTCCTATGAGCATGAAAGCGATGAGCAGACCGTAGATGGTGAGCGCTTCCATAAGTGCGAGAGACAAAAGAAGATTGGATCGGATGTCTTTCGCGGCGCCGGGCTGGCGTGCGATGCTTTCGAGCGCCGCTTTGGCGGCTTTGCCCTGCGCGATAGCCGGGCCGATAGTCGAGAATGCGATCGCGATAGCAGCCGCGATTGCGATGATTCCGGAATCTGTCATTGTATTTCCTCCTGTCCCGCCGGGTTTTCCCGTGCGGGCTTTGTTGATTTAACGTGATTGTTCTGTCGTGTTTTTCATTGTTCTTCGGGCAGTATCTCGTCAAGATAAGAAGCCGTCAGCATCGTATAGACCATCGCCTGGATCGCGCAGAACAGCAGCGAAAGCGCCATCATTATAACCGGAGCGCCGATCGGCAGGATGTCGTAAAGGTTCTCGATGACCGTCTCTTCGCCGAAGATGTTGCCGAACAGACGAAGCGCGAGAGACGCGGGTTTTATGAACTCGTCGAGCAGCAGAAGCGGTACTATCGGGGTGAGAAAGTGCTTTACATAATGTTTTGCTCCGCCTGCCACTCCCGAAACCTGCAGGAAGACGAAAGTCATCGCGCCGAGCCCTAAAGTCACCGAAAGCGAGGAAGTCGGAGCCGAGAAGTAATCCGAAAGTCCCACGCCGGGGATCAGCCCGAGATAGTTCGAAATGATTATGAAGCAGAACAGCGAACCGAGGAAGAACATATACTTTCTCGCACGCTTTTTGCCGAGTATGTCAGCAAGAAAGTTATCAAGATAATCGACGGCGGATTCGATAAGGTTCTGGAACCTGCCGGGGCGTTCTTTGAGGTTCAGCCTAATGATCAGCGCGATGATCGCGGCAACGGCGACTATCGCCCACATAGCGATGACTTCGCCGGTGACGTCAAGCACGCCGAATATTCTGATTACGGGTTCGGAGGGTTCCCCCATCGGATATCACTCCTTTCTGTCGTTCTCTTTTTCGTTCTTTTTCATCAGCATAAAGGTGAAAAACGCAAGTCCGGCGGTCAGTCCGAGCGCAGCTCCGACGAGCGCCGCAGTCGTTGAAAACTCCAAAGCCTTGGCAAGGAAATAAGCTCCCGCGATGAACGCGACGGTCAGTATCGCACGGACGGGCGAAGCGAACGAAGGATCGCCCTTTTTCGCGATAAGCGCCCGCGTCACCGCAAAATTGAGATATGAGACGGCGACGCCGATTACGAACGCCGCCAGGCCGGTAAGAAAAATTTCCATGATCGGGACCTCAGCCGGATACGTGCCTGTAATTTAAAGTATATTATATCATCTTACAGTAAAAATGTCAACAAAAAAACAGCGTTCGATCGGTTCGGATGAGTTTTGCGTTTGATTCAGAATTACGTTTCACCGGTCTTTTCGCGAATTGCGCGGGATAAGGCCTTGAAATCCGTTTTAAATATCTTTATTTCCCAAAAGTATTGATTTTTCGTCCTATGTGTTATATGATATAGTGTAAAATAGTATTATTATGTTCTATTAACGCGCGGCGCACGTAACGAAGCGCCGCCGACGGAGAAATATATGTATCTTAGAATCGTCAAACCCGTTATCGGCGGGGTGCTGTCTTTCCTTCTGATAACGCTGCTCGCGCTGCCGATGCTTATCCTCTCGCTGGCGATCGTCATCGACGATCCCGGCTGCCCGGTATTCGTTCAGAAGCGCGTCGGGAAAAACAAAAAGCTTTTTAAACTTTACAAGTTCCGCAGCATGAAAAAGAACACTCCGGATATCCCCACCCATCTTCTGGAGGATCCGGAAAAATACATAACCCGGATCGGCGGCTTCCTTCGCAAGACCTCGCTCGACGAACTGCCCCAGCTGTTCAACATACTTTTCGGGCAGATGAGCTTTATCGGTCCGAGACCCGCGCTCTGGAACCAGGACGATCTTGTAGCGGAACGCGACAAATACGGCGCGAACGGAGTCCGTCCCGGGCTTACCGGCTGGGCGCAGATCAACGGCAGAGACGAGCTTGAGATTCCTGAAAAAGCGAAGCTCGACGGAGAATACGTCGAAAAACTGAGTTTTGCATTCGACGTCAAATGCTTCTTCGGCACGGTAAAAAGCGTGATCCGCCGCGAAGGCGTAGTCGAAGGCGGGACCGGCGAGATACACAGGAACGAAGACCGCGGAAACAGCGGAGATGAGGAACAATGAAAGGTCAATACAAGGTCAGCGTTATCATCGCGACCTATCGCCGCAAAGACGAACTTGCCGATGCGATAAGATCGATAGGCGCGCAGACCTATGACAACGTTGAAATTATCGTCGTTGACGACAACGCCGACACGGAATGGAACGGATACGTCGGAGGAGTTATCGGCGAGGTTTCGAAAAGCATTCCGTTCGAGATAAAAAGGATCGTTAACGAACACAATCGCGGTTCCGCGAAAACGAGGAATACCGGCATTCTCGCTTCGACGGGTCAGTATATCGCTTTCCTTGACGACGACGACGTTTTCCTGCCGGAAAGGATCGAAAAGCAGCTTGACGATATGATCGCCGCCGACGCCGATTACGGCATAACCGACCTCGATCTTTACAACGGCGAAGGCAAACTTATCGACCGCAGAACGAGGGAATATATCGTTAACGGCGATCCCGATTCGCTGCTCCTGTATCATCTCAAATACCACATGACCGGCACCGATACCCTTATGTTCAGAAAGGATTATTTGACCGGCATCGGCGGTTTTCCGCCCCATAAGGACGTCGGTGACGAATACTATCTTATGCTGAGAGCCATAAACGGAGGCGGAAAAATATGCTATTCGCCGCACTGTTACGTCAAGGCGATCGTGCACGAAGGTGAATACGCCGGGCTTTCAAGCGGCAATAAGAAGATCGAAGGCGAAAACGCGCTTTATAACGAAAAGAAAAAATATTTCAAAAAGTTTTCACTCGCCGACCGCCGATACATCCGCGCAAGGCATAACGCGGTCATCGCTTTCGCTTATCTCCGCATGAAAAAACGCCTGATGTTCTTTATTTACGGCGTAAAGGCGTTATTCATCTCGCCGATATCCTGCTGTAAGATAATAACGAACAGAAGAGGATGACAATGGACCTCAACGCAAAAAAACGGATATTGATGTTCGGGCTTTCGAGTTATCCGGGAGGCATCGAAAACTTCGCTTTCAACTGTTTCTGCCGCGAAGAGTTCGCAAAGAAGTTCAGGATCGATTTTGCGGTCTGTGACGGCGGGCTTGCGAAGCGCAGTGAATTCTTGTCCGCCGGACACGGCGAGATCCTTCTTCCGAACCCGAAAAAAGACCCGCGCGGTTATTCGGCAAAAGTATCGGAACTGATCGAAAACGGCGGTTACGACATCGTTTACGTCAATATGCTTTCGGCGGCGAATATCATCCCGGTCAATATCGCCGCGAAGAAGGGCGTTAAAAGCATAGTCGTTCATTCCCACGCCGATTCGACTGTCCCGGGACTTTTGCGGAAGGCGCTCCATTATATCAACCGGCGAAGCTGTGCGAAAAAAGCCACGCTTCGGCTCGCCTGCAGCGAAAAAGCGGGAAAATGGATATTCGGAAAACGCGGTTTCACCGTCGTTCCGAAAGAACTCGGAAACTTAAACGCTCTTATGAAAAGGCGGCTCGGCGCGCGCTCTAACGGCGTATCGTATATCACGCAGCGGGGCGCGGCGGCGTATTTCACCGCGGACGGCAGAAAAGCCGCGGAAGAGAG
>JAGAAM010000130.1 GCA_017615235.1 Clostridia bacterium | reverse complement strand
TACGCTTCGGACGCCCGAAGCGGAGGAGCTTTTGCGTTCTTATAACGCAGATATTTTCATCGTGACGGCTTACGGAAAGATACTTCCGCAGAATATACTCGACATACCGCGTTTAGGCTGCGTAAACCTTCACGCCTCGCTCCTTCCGAAGCTTCGCGGAGCCGCGCCCATAAACCGCGCGGTGATGAACGGCGATACGCTCGGCGGAGTTACTTTGATGTATATGGACGCCGGGATGGACACCGGTGATATAATAGCCAAACGCGAAGTTGAGATACCCTTCGGCTGCGACGCCGGACAGTACCACAATATGCTTGCGGAAGCGGGCACGGAGCTTCTGGCTGAGTTTTTGAAAGATACCGCCGAAGGTAAGCCCATCCCCCGCGAAAAGCAGAACGGAAACGAAGCCACCTACGCCGACAAGATAACGTCCGAAGACACGCATATAGATTTCGCAAAGCCGGCGATCGAAGTGTATAACAGGATCCGCGGACTCAACCCCTTTCCCTGCCCTTATTTCACCCTTGGCGGCAAACGCATCAAAGTCAAAAAGGCGGCTTTGGGCGGCGGAAGCGGAAAACCCGGCGAAGTCATATCGCTAGAAGGCGGTATCGGGATCGCCTGCGGAAGCGGCAGCGTCATCGTTCAGGCGCTTTGTCCCGAAGGCAAAAGCGCGACCGACGCTTTGAGTTATCTGCGCGGCAATAAACTGGAGATCGGCAGAGTCGTAAATGATTGACAAAGCAAGATACGCCGCATATAAAGCGGTAAAGAGGACTCTCGGCGGGTCGTATTCGAACCTCGTTTCCGATCTTTCGGAGCTGAAAGGAGTCGACCGGTCGTTTGCCGAAAGGATCGCGATAGGCACCGTAGAGCGTAAGATAACGATCGAATTCATAATCGATAAATACCTTCGCGGCGAGACCGACGGCGATCTAAAAGCGCTTCTTATGACCGGAGTGTATCAGCTGTTCTGGCTCGACAGAGTTCCGGACAGCGCCGCCTGCGACGAGACCGTAAGGATAGCGGCGCAGCAGTTCGGCAGAGGAAAAGCCGGATTCGTCAACGCCGTGATGCGTTCGATAGTAAGGAACAAAAGCGTTATCGCAGAAGAAGTCGGCAAAGCGGAGCCGTATATACGCGCCTCGATGGACCGCGGGCTTTATTACCTTCTCGCGAAGCAGTACCCCGAAAGGATCGGCGAGATCTGCGATTCGTTCTTCGACGAACAGATATGTTCCGTGCGCGTGAACGGACTTAAAAGCAGCGCGGAGGAATGCGCCGCGATCACCGGCGGAAGGATCGTCGACGGCACCGAGATAACGGGATGCGACGCCGCTAAAGCGGTGGAAAACGTCGGCAAAGGGCTTTATTTCATCCAGGGACACGGATCGCAGAACGCGGTGAAAATGCTTTCCGCAAAAGAAGGCGACACCGTGATCGACGTCTGCGCCTGCCCCGGAGGAAAGAGCCTCGGCGCCGCGATAGATATGAATAACCGCGGGAAGATATATTCTTTCGATATTCACGAAAACAAGCTTTCACTTATCTGCAAGAGCGCGAAAACGCTCGGCATCGATATAATAACCCCCGGCGTATGGGACGCCAGGACGGCAAAGCCGGAGCTTTGCGGTACCGCTGACAGAGTCATCTGCGACGTACCCTGCAGCGGCACCGGAGTCATGGGCGCCAAGCCGGAGATAAAATACCGTTCGCCCGACAGTTTCGATCAGCTTTACAAGACCCAGCAGGAAATACTTTTCGCCTCGTCGAAATACCTTAAAGTCGGCGGAAGGATGGTATATTCCACCTGCTCGATCAACAAAGCCGAAAACGGGGAACGCGTTCGTCTGTTCCTTCTGCACAACAAGCGTTTCTCGCTCGTCGAAGAGGAAACTTTACTTCCCTGCGGCGAAGGCGGCGAAGGCTTTTACACCGCGGTGATAACAAGGGAGAAATAATAATGACGGCAGATCTGCTTTCGATGTATCCGCAGGAATTAAAAGCGCTTGCCGTTTCGATGGGCGAGCCGGAATACCGCGGAGATCAGATATTCGGGTTTTTATACAAAGGCGTCAAAAACGTCGCGGATATTAAAGTGCTTCCCGCCTCATTCCGCGAAAAGCTTGCCGAAAACGCTTATATCCCCGGCATTGCTATAAAAAGAAAACTCGTTTCGAAGATCGACGGCACGGTAAAATACCTTTACGAACTCGGCGACGGCGAGACCGTCGAAAGCGTCTTCATGCGATACAAACACGGCAACACGATGTGTATCTCCACCCAGGTCGGATGCCGTATGGGCTGCGCCTTCTGCGCGAGCACGAAAGCCGGACTGGTAAGGTCGCTCGCCGCTTCGGAGATGCTTTTGCAGATCATCGCCGCTCAGGACGACACCGGCGAAAGGGTCTCCAACGTCGTGCTGATGGGTATGGGCGAACCGCTCGACAACTACGACAACGTGATCAGGTTCCTGCACCTCGCCAACGAGGAAAAAGGCCTTAATATCGGGATGCGGCATATCTCGCTTTCGACCTGCGGACTTGTCGATAAGATCGACAGGCTTGCCGAAGAAAACCTTCCGATAACGCTTTCGATCTCGCTTCACGCGCCGAACGACGAGGAACGCAGAAAGATAATGCCGGTCGCGCACAAGTATTCGGTCGACGAGCTTATCGGCGCCTGCAAGAGATACATTGAAAAGACGGGCAGACGGATCTCGTTCGAATACGCGCTTATCGCCGGAGTGAACGACAGCCGCGAAAACGCGGAGGAAGTCGGACGGCTTTTAAAAGGGATGCTTTGCCACCTGAACCTTATCCCGGTTAATCCGATAAAAGAAAAAAGTTTTCGCCGAAGCGAAAAAAATGATATAAAAGTATTTACAGAAACAGTCGAAAAATATAAAATAACCGTAACGGTGCGGCGCAAGCTCGGCGCGGATATAAACGCGTCCTGCGGGCAGCTTCGCGCCGGAGAAGTAAAAACGGATTGATCTGTCAGGAGCGGGATTCGATGAAATACGCCGGAAAGACCGATATCGGACAAAAACGAAGAAACAACCAGGACAGTTTCGCGGTGTTCACGACCGGGAATTGTCTTTGCGCTGTCGTTTGCGACGGTATGGGCGGTGCCAAAGGCGGCAACGTCGCCAGTGCTCTGGCGGTGAAGACATTCGCTTCCAACGTCAAGAAACAGCTTTCGGATCTCGATTTCGACGGGCTCGACGCGAATACCGCCGGAAAGATACTCAAGACCGCTGTAGACAAGGCGAACAACGAAGTATTTCTGAAAGCCGTCGGCGACGACGAGCTTGACGGAATGGGAACTACGCTCGTTTCGGTCATCTGCAGCGGAAACACCTGCTTTGCAGTCAATATCGGCGACAGCCGGCTTTACAAACAAAGCGCGAACGGCGAATTCGTCCAGGTGTCGAACGACCATTCCTTCGTAAAATACCTCGTCGACAGGGGCGAGATCACACCCGAGCAGGCCGCGGTTCATCCCAACAAGAACTTCATACTCCGCGCGGTAGGCGTTAACGAGGACGTCGAAGGCGATTATTTCATAATCAGGGATTTTGCAAGGCTGCTCTTGTGTACCGACGGACTTACGAACCAGGTCACGGACCGTTTCATTTCCGATACTATCGCGCCTTACTCCCCTTCCACCGGTAAATTCACCTCGCTAAAATCACGCGTGGATAAACTCATCAGCGCCGCCAACGACACCGGAGGCAGTGATAACATCACGGCGGTACTGATAGAAAACGATCCCGAGTAATAATACTGAAAGGAATCAGTTATGAATAAATACGAAAGCTTTGTCGGAAAGGTACTTGACGGAAGATACAAGATCCTCGAACTTGTCGGCGTCGGCGGTATGGCTACCGTTCTTAAGGCGCAGGACCTTGTTATGAACAGAATCGTCGCCATCAAGATACTCAACGACGAATACAACGGCGACGAGCACGCTGAAGCGCGGTTCATCGACGAATCAAAAGCCGTCGCAATGCTTTCAAACAAGAATATCGTCAGTGTTTACGACGTCGCGATATATCCCGATATCAAGTATATCGTCATGGAATATCTCGACGGTATCACTCTGCGCGAATATCTCGACAACAAGGGCGTCATCGGCTGGAAAGAGGCCTGTATCTACATCCTCCAGATACTGCGCGCTCTCGAGCATGCGCACAGCAAGGGCATCATCCACCGCGATATCAAGCCCCAGAACGTGATACTGCTTCGCAACGGCGATATCAAGGTCACCGATTTCGGCATTGCCAAACTCCCGAACGCAGAAGCTCCCTCCAACGACCAGAAGGCGATCGGCACCGTTTATTACATCTCGCCGGAGCAGGCGTGCGGCAAGGAGACCGATTATTACTCGGATATCTATTCGGTCGGTATAATGCTTTACGAAGCAGTTACCGGCACGCTTCCCTTCATCGCCGAAACTCCGATGGAAGTGGCGATGATGCAGGTCAACGACGAACCGGTCAACCCCCGCGATATAGACATAAACATCCCGGTCGGCGTTTCGCAGATAATCCTTAAAGCGATGGAAAAAGCGCCGGAAGACCGTTTCACCTCCGCTCATTCGATGACGAAGGCGATCGAGTGGGTGCTCAGGAACCCCGACGTCATATTCTCGATGTCCTCCACCGGTGCGGAAGAGAACTTCGCCGGAAAGACGAGCGTTATATCCATCGATATGATCGACACCGCGGAGATCCAGCCCTACGACGACGAGGAGATCGCCGAATCGCTCGGCAAAAAGAACGGCAAGTCCGGCAATAAACCCGAAAAAGATACCAAAAAGGGCAAGACCGGCAAGGATAACGAACCGCCGAAGAAGAAAAAGACCAACCGGACGATGTTCCCGATAATCTTCGCGGTAACGCTCGCTTTCCTTATCGTTCTCACGGTGCTCGGTATCGTCGTCTTCATCGACTGGCGCAACCAGTACAAGACCGACACGACCCGCGAATACACCATCCCCGATATCAAAGAGCAGTTCACCTATTACGACCCGTCCATAAAGACCGATCTCGCCAACAACTACGGCGACATCAAGTTCATCATCGATAACGTCTACTACGTGCACGATCCCGATTACGAAAACAACGAGATCATATCCACCGACCCTCCGGGAGGCAGCACCCGCTATCCGAACGACGACAAGACCATCCATCTTTCCGTCACGGTGAACCGGCTTGAAAAGTTCAGTATGCCCTATCTGCTCAACACTTCGAAGCGCGATTGCGAAATGGCGCTGAAGAATATAGGCTTCAAGGCCGAGCAGATCAACTTCATCGCCGTTTCAGACAGCGGAGACAACAGTTATTACTTCGACGGCCAGGTACTTGAGACCGATCCCAAGCCCGGCGAGGACGTCGAACTGACCGACGAATCTTCGGTCACCGTACGTTATTTCTCACGCGGGGACGCGAGCGACGGCAAGACCGCCAAGATGCCCGACTGCATCGGGATGACGCGATCCGACGCCGTGCGTTTCGCCCAGACTTACGCGCATTACAAGGTCACGATAGCCGAGGAATACGTCGCCAACGGAAACAACAGGGTCATAAGACAAAGCATTGCCGCCGGCAAGGTCAGCGAAATCAACACCGAAGTTGTGATCACCGTCGCGATCCCGGCTCCCGTTATGCCGAGCATAATCGGGATGACGATCAGCGAAGCCGAGGCTGCTTTGGGCAGCGACCTTCCCTTCGGCGCAAGGTATTACTACTTTGCGTCGCCCGATCAGAGCGTACAGATCGAGACGGTCCTCAACGGATACACCGATATCGAAAAATGCCGTGACGTTCTCAAATACCGCCTTATGCTCGACAGCGCCGACCAGTTCGACGACGACGGCAGCGGGATCATCGTATTCCAAAGCCTGCGTAAAGACGCGCTTATCGTTCCCGATTCCACCTGTGATCTGATCATCGTCATCTACCGTGAAAGCACCGAGGAAAGCGATGAAGAAGAGGAAAGCGGTTCGGACGAAAGCGACGAATGGAACGGTTGACGGTATGCCGGCGGAACAGCAAAAAAGCAAAACCTTAAAAGGTACCGTACTTTCAGTACGCCGCGGCGTTTACCGCGTCGAATCGGAAGACGGCGGGACCGTCATCTGCCGGGCGGCTTCGAACCCGCGCAAAAAGTCCGGCAGGATCATCGCCGGCGACCGTGTGGAATTTGCCGAAAGCGGTTACGGCAACGGATTCATCACTTCCCTTTCGGAACGGCGGAACTGCTTTATAAGGCCGCCTGCCGCGAACGTCGACCAGCTTGTGATAGTCCTCTCGCCCAAAGAACCGGAGCCGTATTTTTACAACGTCGACCTGCTTACCGTCATCGCGCGCAAATGCGGCGCGGAAGCGGCGATCATAGTGACGAAAGCCGACCTCGGCGGCGCCGGAGCGATACGCGAAATTTATCGAAAAGCCGCGATACCCGTCGTTGTGACGTCAAGCAAAGGAAACGAAGGGACCGATGAAGCGAAAAAGCTTCTCGAAGGCAGGATATCGGTCATCTGCGGCGCTTCGGGCGTCGGCAAATCCTCGCTCCTCAACGCCGTTTATCCCGGCGTCATCGAAGCCGAGACCGGAACGCTTTCCGACAGGATAAAACGCGGAAAGAACACCACCCGCGTGACCGAGCTTTTCCCGCTCGGGAACGGCACTTACGCCGCCGATACTCCGGGTTTCTCCGCCGTGGATACCGAACTGTACTGTTCTATCGACTATCACGATCTTTATAAATACTTCCCGGAATTCGAAGCCTTTACCGGCGATTGCCGTTACGGCGACTGCACTCACACCAAGGAATCGGAATGCGGCATCGCTCAGGCTGTCGAAAAAGGACTTATCGCGCAGACGCGTTATGAAAGCTATAAAAAGCTTTATTACGAACTGAAGAAAATAAACAGATATAAATAAAGGAGCCAAACAATGATTATAGGTTACTATTCACTTGCGAATACGGTCACTCTCGGGGGACTGATTTCCGCGGTGCTGGCATGCTTCCTTGCGGGGCACGGACATTTCGGATGGGCGCTGGGGCTGTTCTTCCTTGCCTGCGTCTGCGATCTATTTGACGGACGCATTGCGCGTTCCCGCCCGATGAACGACGAAAAACGCAAGCTTTTCGGCATCCAGCTCGACAGCATCTGCGATATGGTCAGTTTCGGCGTGACGCCCTGCTTTATTGCTTACAGTATGGGATTCAACGGCATAGTAGATATCGCCGTTTATCTGCTCTTCGTCGCCTGCGGCGCGATCAGGCTTTCCTTCTTCAACACCCTCGCGCTGGCGAACCCCGGAAAACCCACCAAGTATTATCGCGGTCTCCCGATACCGGTCAACTGCTTTTTCTTCACCCTGATAGTCCTACTGAGCACCTTCCTTCCGGAAGCCGTCAACGGCTGGATCTTCCCGATCTTCTTCGTGATCTTCGGCCTTGCCTTCATCGTGAACATAAAGATCAAAAAGCCGCCGCTCAAGCCGATGCTCATCATCTACGGCGTACAGATAGTGTTACTTATTATAACCATTATCCGTTTGAGCTGAAATGACCAAACATAAAAAAGATCCCGGCACGGGATCTTTTTTAATGCTGTTTTATGCCGTCTTTTGCGCTATTTGCCGCAGGCGGATCGTTATTGCCGGGAGGCCTGGCCTTATCGAAGCCGTGCACCCAGTCAGACTTAATGTAATATATGAGATATATCACCGAGCTTATCGCCCAGGTAAGCGGATACGCCCAGTATATGACGTCGATGATATCGAAGAAATGCGTAACGACCGAAATATAGGTGATACGGAAAACGCACCACACCGAAAGCATGATAGTCATCGGGACGAAAGCCTTGCCTGCGCCGCGGCAGACGGCGGCGACGGAATGGGAATAGGAAAGCAGAAAATAGAACAGCGCGACGATATGCGCCTGCTTTACGCCGAAGGCGAGCACCTGCTCGGTCGAATCGAAGAACCCGATAAGCTGATTTGCGGAGAAATAGACGACAATGCCGATGATCTCCGCGCAGATCACCGCAAGGAGAATCGAGAACCTTGCGCCGCGTTTCGCACGGTCGTATTGCTTCGCGCCTAAATTCTGGCTGACGAAG
>JAGAAM010000129.1 GCA_017615235.1 Clostridia bacterium | reverse complement strand
CCTTTTTTCAATAATTCTGAACCGTTCATCGCCTCAGGCGATTACAAATCCAATCCGTTTTTTGTGGGGGCCCCGCGGAAAAAACGCCCGAAATCGAATGATTTCGGGCGAGAACGTCAGCGATCCGGGGTCCCCGAAAACCGCATTTTTGGGGTATCAGTATGCTTTTGCCCAGACGACGAGCTTCGTCGCTTCCTTGCCGCAGCAGGCGCATTTAGCGCCGTGATCCGCGTCGCCGATGATGCAGCGGGAGCCGACGCCGGTATTATCTTTGATCGCGTCTTCGCATTCCTCGCTTTCGCACCAGGGCGCGATAACGAATCCGTCGCCTTTTTCGGCGAGGGCTTTATTGATCTCGTCGACGTTCGCGCAGCGGTAGGTGTGCGCTTCGCGGTTGGCGAGCGCCTTTTCGTACATACCTTTCGCGACTTCGTCGAGCGTGGTTTTGACGGTGTCGGCGATGTTTTCGAGCGGGACGACCTTCTTTTCGCCGTTGTGGCGGGTGGCGACGACGCAGTTGCCTGCCTCGATGTCCCTCGGGCCGAGCTCGATGCGGACGGGAACGCCCTTCATCTCGTATTCGCTGAACTTCCAGCCCGCGCTCATCTCGCTCTCGTCGAGCTTCACGCGGATGCCGGCGGATGCGAGCTCGTCACGCAGTTCGCGGCAGCGCTCGAGCACGCCTTCTTTATGCTGTGCGACGGGGATTATCACGCACTGGACCGGCGCGACGGCGGGAGGAAGAACGAGTCCCCTGTCGTCGCCGTGGGTCATGATGACCGCGCCGATAAGGCGGGTGGTCACGCCCCAGCTCGTCTGGAAGGGATATACCTTCTGGTTCTCGCGGTTGGTGTACATTATCTCGAAAGCTTTTGCGAAACCGTCGCCGAAATAATGGCTGGTGCCCGCCTGGAGCGCCTTGCCGTCGTGCATGAGCGCCTCGATGGCGTAGGTCGCCTCGGCTCCGGCAAATTTGTCGCTTTCGGTCTTTCTGCCCTTGATAACGGGCATACAAAGCGATTTTTCACAGAAATCGGCGTAAAGATCGAGCATCCTTTCGGTCTCGGCGATCGCCTCCTCCGCCGTGGCGTGGATGGTGTGGCCTTCCTGCCACAAAAATTCGCGGGTGCGAAGGAAGGGGCGAGTCGTCTTTTCCCATCTCACGACGCTGACCCACTGGTTGTAAAGCTTAGGCAGATCGCGGTAGGAATGGATTATATTCGAGTAATGCTCGCAGAAAAGCGTTTCGCTCGTCGGACGGACGCAAAGGCGGTCTTCCAGCTTTTCGTTGCCGCCGTGGGTGACCCAGGCGACTTCCGGCGCGAAACCTTCCACGTGGTCTTTTTCTTTCTGTAAAAGGCTTTCCGGGATGAACATAGGCATACAGACGTTCTCGTGGCCGGTGGCTTTGAAAGCGTTATCGAGTATTCTCTGGATGTTTTCCCAGATGGCGTAGCCGTAGGGACGGATGACGAGACAGCCTTTGACGGAGGTGTATTCGACGAGCTCGGCTTTTTTCACGATGTCGGTGTACCACTGAGCAAAATCGACTTCCATGGAGGTTATCTCTTCGACAAACTTTTTATCTGCCAAATTATATCATTCCTTTCGATGAAAAAGTGTTTTTTGTTATGCGCGGGTATTGAAAAATCCTTTAATATCATTTATAATATATAAGAATATATCCGTTTGTCAAGTATAACAGATAAAAAAAGAATTGTCAATCGCACAGCGATTATTTATACGGAGGAATTATGAGAACTGCGAAGATAACGACGGCGATAATACTGGCGCTGCTGATGGTATTCGCCATAACCGCTTTTGCCGCCGCCGAACCGGAGGACGACGGCTCTGCGCCCGCAGAGGAAACGAGCGAGGCGGAATCTTCGCCCGACGAATCCTCGGAGGACGTTTCCGGACCTTCGGAGGACGAAAGTTCCGCCGATCCCGGCGACGATTCTTCCGCCGAGGTGTCCGACGACACTTCGGATGAGACCTCGGATGAAACTTCAAGCGATACTTCAAGCGATACTTCAAGCGATACTTCAAGTGATACTTCAAGCGATACTTCAAGTGATACTTCCGACGATACTTCCGATGAGACGTCGGACGAAACGTCGGACGAGACTTCCGATGAATCTTCCGAAGATCCTTCCGGAAAATTCTCGGTCATCGTCCGCCAGCGCGGTTTCGAGTCGGTCAGGGTCAAGGTCGGCTCCGCCGATTACGTTCCGATAGGTTACGATTCTCCGGTAGGGGACATCGAACCCGGCACGAAGGTGGTCGTGGAGTTCGCCGTTTCCGGCGATCCGGATAAAAACGAGCTGGAGCTGATCGAGTTCGAGACCGGGTTCCTTCGCGATACGAGCAAGAGCATAGTTTCTTCGGTCACCGCCGGCGACGGAGTCTTTACATACGCGTTCACCATCGAAAGGAACACCTCCTTCAAGGCGAGGTATAAATGCACAAGTATAAGGTTTTCCGCAGATAACGGCGGCGTCGGTATCCGTATCGACGGTATCGAGGGCGACGATTCGCAGTTCGATCTCGCAAAGGACGGATATCGGAACGTCGACCTCGTAAAAGGCTCCGAAGTCAGGTTTACCGTTACGGCGAAAGCAAATTACAAACTCCTCTCGGTCGCTTACGGCGGAACCGAGATCCAGCCCTCCGGCGGGACTTACGCCATAACCGTCACTCCCGGAAGCAGGGTGCGCGTCAGCACCGAATCCGACGGCACGGCACCGGACATTCCGGATACGTTCACGCTCAGCGTGGCGGTCTCGGAAGGCGGCAACGTCATTGTTACCGACGCCGGAAACAACACTCACATCATCACCCGCAGCGAGACTTTGTCGTTCAAACAGCAAACGCTCAAAGTTGAGGTGAAGCCCAAGGACGGATACGTCGTATATCTGTTCAAGGTCAACGGAAAGGACGCTTTGCTTGAAAACGGCGCCTATTCCTTTACGTTCTCGGAAAACACCGGGATCGAAGCCGTCTTCGTCAAAGACGGCGGCGGCGTCCCCGAAGTCACCGGCATCTCGGTCGACGACGTGAACTGGAACGCCGACGGCATCGTTATCAATATCGGCAGGGCGGACACGATACTCCGCGAGGTGTTCGATAAGATATCCGGACTTCCTTCCGGCGATCTTGTCGAGCTTCGCGGCACTTACGGCAGCATATTCCTTCCTACCGGAGTTCCCTTCGTGCTCGGCGGTATGGCGGCGGACGTCTCGGTCGGTCCTGTGCTGCAGGACGACGGCGAGTATTCGCTCATCATGGCGCTTTGCGAAGATTACGAAGTCCTCGCGATATATAATATCGGCGCGTCGTTCCCGCTTCCCGAAGGGACCATGCTCGGTTCGTTCGACCTCGGCGAGTTCGCCTCCTCCGAACTGAAGGTGATCTTCTACGACAGCGTCGGCAACGGACTTATCGCAAGCGGCGGGACCTATACCGGGGACGAAGACGGAATTATGCCGGCGTTCGCATATAAGAGCGGCGACTATATCGTATACGTGCGCGACGGAGTTCCCACCCTTAATATAACCTGCACGGAAGGCGGCACGGTCGATCCTTACGGCACGATCACCGTCGAACCCGGCGTTTCATACGAGATAAAGATCACCGCCGACAGCGGATACGTGATAGGATCCATCAACCGCGGCAGCGTCAACGTCAGTATCGAAAGCGGGCTGACCTCTTACGTCCTTACGGTCGACGCGATCGGAGGCACTACGACTGTCGCCGTCGAATTCGTCAAGGCTTCCGGAGGCGCCGGCAACGCCAGGGTCATTTCGATACTGGCGATAGTCTTCGTCGCCGTTATCGGCGCCGCAGTGCTGTTCGTGGTAAAATGGAGAAGGGAAAGGTTCTGATGATTTGAAACTTAAGTATTATTTTATCGATTTGTTCCGTTCTCACCGCAAAAAGATAATAACCGCCGCGGTGCTGATCGCCGCCGTCGCCGTCACGGTGACGGTAATAGCGGTCGCCAGCGCGAACGGAGTCGAGCCTCCGGCGGATCCCGAAGCCGTGAATTCCGCTTTGCTTGAAGAACTTTTCGACGGGATCCCGGAATTCCCCGGCGAGGCTTACAAGACCGAGGCGAAAGACGGCGCCGCCGTGTTTTACTATTCCGGCGTGACCGGCGAAAGCGTCGCGCAGTACGCGGAAAAGCTTTATTCCGAAAAAGGCATCGACCTGCGCGCCGAAAGTTACATCTATCCGCGTTCCGCCGTTTACGGCGACAGGGTGATTGCGATAAGCTATAACGCCACTGAACAGAATTTTTCGATAACCGTAACGAAAGCTGCTGATTAAGGAGTGATAACGATATGAAAATCGCGAATTCGATCAAAGGGATAATCATCGACGGCACCAAACTTCTCACCGTCCAGATGAAGGGCCCCGACGGCTCGACCTATTACAACCTTCCCGGCGGGAAGCAGAGGCCCAACGAGCTTATCGACGAGGCGCTCAAGCGCGAAGTGCTTGAGGAGACCGGACTTGTCGTCGAACCGAAAAGCCTGCTTTTCATTCTGGAGGATTTCAAGGAAGAGACCCACAGGATAGAATTCATGTTCATCTGCAAGGTGCTCGGCAAGAGCGACGCGGATCT
>JAGAAM010000128.1 GCA_017615235.1 Clostridia bacterium | reverse complement strand
TTGCTTTACTTACAAGGTATTTAAACGTAAAGCAAAGAAAAAACGCAGGCAAAGACGGCGAACAGTTTGCCGAACGGTTGATAAAAAGCGTCTCCAAAGACGGCGACATAGTCCTTAAAAACGTTGAATTGGATTATGAAGGCAGGAAGACGGAACTCGACTTTCTTATAGTAAACAGAAACGGCGTTTTTATTATCGAAGTAAAGAATTACAGCGGACGGATCGAAGGACTCGAAAACGATAACGAGTGGCGCAAGTATCACGTTTCAAGAGGAGGAAACGTATATTACAAGTCGGTAAGAAATCCCGTCAAACAGGTCAAAAGGGAAGTGGATATACTTTCACGCCTTTTGCGATCGAAGGGCTTCAAAGTATGGATCGAAGGTTACGCATTCGTTTTCTGCGACGATATGCGCGTTTCGAGCGAAAGGATAATTCTTAACGAATCGCAGCTTGAAAGGATCATACATACTCCGGGAAGAAAACCTCCAGACAATAATACAGTTAACGGAATAGTCGATTTATTTGATTAAAAAACTGCACCCCTGTATCAAAACAACACAGGGGTGCTTTTTCGGTTTTGCGAAAGATCAGACTTTCAGGCTGCCGTTGCCGATAAGTCTGCCGGTCATGCGACTGAACAGCATAATGCCGTTTTCCTTGAACCGGATGTGAACGGTAGCGCCTATATCGTAGGTCACGCCGCCGAACACGACGCCGGTGAGCAGGAAGTTGCCGACGCGCAGACGAACGGTGGTCTCCATACCGGTTGGCATCGCGGAGTAGACTTCGGCTTCGATGCCGCCGTCCTCGCAGATGTTGATCATCTCGGGACGGACGCCGATGACGTAATCGTTCTCGGTGGGTTCGGCTTTTTCGGCTCCGTCGTCGTCAACGCGCATTATCTTGTAGTCGAAAACTTTGTCCTTGTTGCCTTTTTCGACGTGCTTTTTGTCTTTGGCGCGTTCCGCTTTGACGGCTGCGAGTTCTTCGTCGGTGCGTTTTTCTTCGGCGCGCCATTCGGCTATATCGACTTTGTCGTTAAAGCTGAACGTTACCTTTTTGTCGCCGAGGATATCGAAATCGACGGTGCCGTCGGCTTTTTGCGTGCCGTTGGCATCTATGAAGTTGATCGAAGGGCTGCCGACGAAGTCTGCAACGAACAGGTTGTTCGGTTTGCCGTAAACGGTCAGCGGAGGATCGTACTGCTGAAGCACGCCGTTTTCGATAAGACATATACGGCTTGCAAGAGTCATAGCTTCCATTTGATCGTGAGTGACGTATACGAACGTACGGCCCGTAGTGAGATGTAGACGCTGGAGTTCCGACCTCATTTCAAGACGGAGCTTCGCGTCGAGGTTGGAAAGCGGCTCGTCCATAAAGATGACCTGAGGTTCCGGCGCAAGGGTTCGGGCGATGGCAACGCGCTGCTGCTGACCGCCGGAAAGTTCGGACGGATATCGGTCCATGAACGGTTCGATCTTGACGACGTGCGCGACGCGCTGTACGATCTCGTCGATCTCCTGTTTGCTGTACTTTTTAAGGTTCTTCAAACCGAACGCGATGTTCTGGTAAACCGTCATATTCGGCCAGAGAGCATAGTTCTGGAAAAGGAAGCCGACGTGGCGTTTGTTAGCGGGAACGTTGATGCCTTTCTCGCTGTCAAACACGACCTGGTCGCCGATCTCTATGCGTCCGGAAGTCGGCGTTTCAAGTCCGGCGATCATACGAAGCGTAGTGGTTTTGCCGCAGCCGGACGGGCCGAGGAGAGTGACGAAGGAGCAATCGTCGATCACAAGATCAAGGTGATCAACGCCGTAGAAATCTCCCCATCTTTTTGTTACGTCAGTTAATACTATTTTAGGCATTGTTTAACCTCCTATACCCTTGTCAAGGCTTGCGCCGGTGATCTTGTTGACGAGGGCGTTGCAAATCAGAATGGTAACGATAAGGATCAGGTTTATACCGCTTGAGAATGCGTAAAGACCCATCTCGTCGAAATAGTCAAGCTGTGTCGAAAGGATAAGTCCCTGTCCGCAGAGAAGCATGAACAGCGATAATTCGCGCAGACACGTCATGAACGGAAGCAGGAATCCGCTGACGATCGACGATTTCTGGATCGGGATGATGATCCTCGTCATCCTCTTATGCCAGGGCGTATCCTGGATTATCGCGGCTTCTTCTATCTCACCGGAAAGCTGAAGCATCGAGTTGAGGGAACTTCGACTTGCGAACGGGATATATTTTACTGTACCGACTATGATAAGCAGCCAGTAGGTGTTGTAAAGGTTGATCCCGCCGGAGAACAGCTTGAAGAAGGCGATGCCTACGGCTATCGAAGGCATAAGATAGGGAAGGAACGCGATAGCGTTGACGTATCCGGCAAGTTTCGAACGGCGTTTTTTCGATACTGCGTAGCCTATCAGGGTGCCGAGCACGCCGGCGCAGATCGCACAGGCGACGGCGACGAGCATCGTACCGCCGAATCCTTTCCAGATCATTTCGTTGAACAGCATACCTTTCTGACCGTACATGCCGTTTTCGGTAACGTTCTCGCTCGTTATCCACCATTTAAGCGTGAGGTTGTCGGTATTGAAAGTCTTAAGGAAACTGTAGTCGCCCGGGTTAGGCAGGAAGGTTTCGAACGCAAAGGATACGATCGGGAATATCGACGTAAAGAACGTCAGTATCACGAGTACGATTGCAATAATTATCCTGCCGGCTTTGCCGAGGTTGATCTTCGAAGTCTGCCCGGACTTGCCGGTGACCGTCGTATAACTCTTGCGGCTCTTTAGACTTCGCTGGTTGACGTACATTATCGCAACGCCTAACAGCATCATTATCACGGCGAGAATACTTGCCTGACCGACGCGGTTGGAGTTAAGCTCTATGTACTTTGTCGAAAGAGTCGACAATCCCAGAAAGTGAGGAACGGGGTAGGAACCCATCGAAGAGCCGAACACGAGAAGTATCGTCGAGAGTATCGCCGGTTTGATAAGCGGCAGCGTGACTCGGGTCATGATCTTGTATTTCGGGGTGTTCAGTATCGTCGCGGCTTCCTCCAGGTTGGAGTCCATATTGCGGAATATGCCACCGATTAGGATGTACGCGAACGGCGCATAGTGAAGACCGAGCACCAGTATGCTCGGGAACATTCCCGCGCACCACCAGTGCGGCATCTCTATACCGAACAGACCTGCGAGCAAGCCGTTCTTTGTGTTCGTGACCGCTATCGAGTCGAAAAGGTTTTTCCATACCGTCGCGAGAGTCCACTGCGGCATGATATAGGGGAAAATGAAGATGGCGCTTAAATATTTTTTGAATCTGAGATTGGTCCTCGTCACGAGGAAAGCGAAGAACCCGCCGTAAAGTATCGAAACGCAGCAGGAACCGACCGCAAGAGCAAGCGTGTTCAGCAGAGGCGTCCACAGGTGGATATTGGCGATCTCGCTCGTGAAAAGGTTTGTATAGTTTGTAAAGGAATATCCGCTGGCTTTACCGGTCAGTACGGCGTCAATCGTGCCGGGATGTATCGCAAACGTATCTTCAACGATCGCGATGATCGGCGCGATGGTCGTTAAGGTACACAGAAAACCGAGCACTACGAGTATCGTATTCTGCGGTTTACTGAAAAAAGTCCTTACGTTGTTCCAGAAGATAGTCCCTTTACCGACTTTCGGCGATAAAGTTTTCTGCATAATGAAACCTCGTTTTTATAAAATCAAAGGCGTCTTTTGGGGACGCCTTTGATATTCGATTTATGCCGGATTATTCTCCCTTATATTTGGGAAGGAGTTCGATCCAGGAGCCTACGGTGAACGCTACTTTAGCGCAGTATTCGGGATCCTCGATAACGAGTTTGCCGCTGGTCTTCCACCAGTCGAAGCCTTTATCGTTCTTGGCGGGGAATACGGTGTTGCCGTTTTCGTCGTTGCCGCCGGTGGAGTGATGATGGAGTTCTTCGTTCTCAGCTGCTACTTTCGGGTTGGAGGAGTAGCCGCCCATGTCTTTGCCCCAGGCGTTGAATCCGTTCTGGGTGCAGGTCATGTAAGCGATGAACGCGCATGCGGTCCAGGGCAGCGGGCTGTTGTCGGTAACGAACAGGTAATGGCAGTAGCCATAACCGCCGATTCCTTCATAGCCGTCCTGATATGCAGCGACTTTGATGTTGTTGACGGAAACTTCGTCGGTCTCTTCGATCGAGCGGAGTTTGGAGTAAACGAGGAGGCCGAACTGATCGGTAGCGCTCTTCGTGGTGAGGTTAGCGCAGATCGGGCCGTCGTCGTTGACTGCCTGATAGGAGCCGACCCAAAGTTTGATCCAGGCAAGAGCGTATTTGCCGTTTTCGCCGAGACCGAAGTTCTGAGCGTCAGCAGCTACTTCGTCGATGGTGGCCTGGAAGTAGGATTTCTGAGCGTCGAGAAGTTTATCGAAAGCGTCTTTCAGATACTTCGCATACTCGTCTTTGGTGAGCATGTAAAGGAAGTTCTTGCCGACGATCTCGGAGTCGATATCCATGAACTGGCCGTGAACGCCTTCTGCAACGTAATCCCAGCAGTTGGTGAAGGTCTTGGTGCCGGTGCAGTTGTACATGAAGACTTTGTTCAGGGTCTGGAGCGGGAGATAGCCTTCGTAGCTTTCAGCGGTGACGTTGTTGGCTTCTGCCCATTCCTTCGGGATGTAGGTGTCAAGAATGCCGGTCTGGACCATCTTGCTTTCGATCTGGTTGCCGTCCTGGATAAGAGTCATAGCGTAAGTGCCGACTGCTTTCTTGGATTCAGCGGTAAGCTGATCGAAGATCTTGTTGTTCTTCGGCTGCTGCCAGTCGAACTCAAGCGTATAGCTGCTGTCGATGGTCTGCAGATATTCTATAAAGAGGGGAAGTGCGGATTTGCCGCGGCTGGAGTTGCCGACGCCGTAGAAGGTCTTGCCTTTGGACTCTTCGATTGCTTTTTTAGCAAGCTCTTCAAGCGTCATCTTTTGTGCCTGTTCGATGATCTTCTGAACTTCGCTCTGTTCTTTTGCCGGCTCGTCGTTGCAGGCGCAGAGAACTACGGGTAAGATCATGATCCCGACAAGGAGGAATGCGAAAAACTTTTTCATGATTGGGCCTCTCTTAAATAATTATTATTTATGTCCGCCTTACGGCGTTCATACAAAATATTGTTGTGAGATCCTGTCGAACCTCAACATCTGCATTTTAACTCAACTTTTTAGATATGTCAAGGTTTTTTTAACATATTTTTCATTTTCAACACAAATAACGATCAAAAGTTATGCAGAATCAACAATGAAATGATATTTTGTCAATTAACGAAGCCGATTTTTGAGAACAAGATAAAAAAGCACGGCGCCTTTAGGAGCCGTGCAGTCATATATTTAATTGATGCCCAGCGCTTCGCGGACGACCTGGCGTTCGTCGAAGGGAAGCTTTTCGCCGTTGATCTCCTCGTACATCTCGTGCCCTTTGCCGATCAGAAGCACGACGTCTCCTTCTTTTGCTTCTTCAAGCGCAGCCTTGATAGCTTTGCGTCTGTCGGGGATGACGACGTACTTGCCGTCGGTCTTCTTCATACCGACGAGTATATCGGCGATGATGTCCTCTACGTTCTCATAACGGGAATTATCGGAAGTTATCACTGAAAGATCGGAACTTCTGCCGATCACTTCGCCCATCGAATAGCGGCGCAGTTTCGAGCGGTTTCCTCCGCATCCGAAAACAGAGATTATCCTTTTCGGGGAATAAAGCCGCATAGTATCGAAAAGGTTCTTGACGCTGAATTCGTTATGCGCGAAGTCGATTATGACGGTATAATCCTTATCGACCGGAACAATCTCCATCCTGCCTTTAACGAATGCGGAAGAGAGCCCTGTTTTGATCGCGTCGAAACCTATCCCGTCAAGCCTTGCGGCGGCGATCGCAGAAGTGGCGTTGTAAAGCGAGAAATAACCGGGCGTGTTAAGATCGATCTCGTGCTTTTCGCCGTGATCGCAGGCGGTGAATACGGTTTTGAGGCGATTCGAACCCGTGGTGAAACGCGGGTTTTCAAAACAGTAATCCGCGCCGGTTTTACCGAACGTGAATATATCGCAATTCGCACTCTTCGTTATCTCGGCGTAATGGTCGCTGTCGAGGTTGACAACCATTTTGTCCGACTGATCGAAGATCATCTTCTTGCAGGCGAGATATTCGGCAAAATCGCTGTGCTCGGCGGCTCCTATATGGTCTGGCGAGAGGTTGGTGAATATGCCGGTCCTGAACCTTATCCCGTAAGTTCTGTCAAGCTTGAAACCCTGGGAAGTTGCTTCGATCACGGCGGTATCGCATCCGGCGTCGAGCATCATACGGAAGAATTTGTGAAGCAGATAGGATTCCGGGGTGGAGTTGTCGATGTCGAACCTTTCTTCGCCGATATATACGCCGGTGGAACCGATCACGCCTACTTTATGCCCGGCAGCTTCATAAATGCTTTTAAGCATAAATGACGTGCTAGTCTTTCCTTTTGTTCCGGTTATGGCGATTATGTTCAGTTTCTCCGCCGGTCTGCCGAAGAGGTTCGCGCTCGCAAGGGCGAGCAGGCGGCGCGTGTTTTCAACTTTTATTATTATCGCGTCGCTCGGGAGGGTTATATCGTGCTCGACGGCGAAAATGCGCGTTCCGCGGCGGTAGGCGTCCTGCGCGAAGGAATGGCCGTCGACCTGAAATCCTTTTATACAGACGAATACGGTGTTCTCCGACGCCTTGCGCGAATCGTAAACTACGTCGTTGACAAGCAGCGTGCTGTCGTATGCTCCGCTTTTGAAATCTATGTCGCGTAAGATCTCGCCTAATTTCATATGTAACGCTCCCGAAAATGGATTTTGTTATTCTTAATAATCATTATATCAGTTTGACGTAAAAATTCAACAACATTTTTCATTTATGATATAAATTTTCGAAGGACCGCTTTTTTGGCGAAAAATTGAAAATAGTACTTGTCATTTTGAAAAAAATATTATATAATATGTAAATGAAAAAATGTGACGGAGGTTGATTGCTTTGGAAAACGGTTTTTACGCAATGCTTTTTCGCATGAAGCATATCAACCGCTGGGGTATAATGCACTCGCTCATCCCGGATACGCTTTCCTCTCATTCGCTTGAAGTCGCGTTCATCGCTCATTCGCTCGCGATGATCGGCAACGAGTATTTCGAGAAGAATTACGATTGCGATTCCATCGCCGTAAAAGCGATGTATCACGACGTACCGGAGATTTTTACCGGCGATATTCCCACGCCCGTAAAGTATTTCAGCGAGGAAATGAAGAATTCCTATTCCGCGGTAGAGGAAGCTTCGATAAACAAACTTCTTTCCATGCTGCCCGACGAACTTCGCCCTCAGTACGAAGGGATGTTTCGCACCGAAGGCGACGAGCATATCCTTATCAAAGCCGCAGACAGGATCTCCGCCTATATCAAATGCCGCGAGGAAAGCCGGCTGGGCAGCAACGAATTCATCGACGCCGGCGAAAGGCTTTACAAGGCGATCAAAGATATGAACTGTCCGGAAGCCGACAAATTCATGGAGGAATTCCTGGCTGCGTTCGATCTGCCGATCGACTCGATACTTTCAGAATGATCAAATTTTTATAAATCAGAAAGGTCTTTATTATGAAAATAGGTCTTATTTCCGATTCCTTCCGTCTTCGTTTTGACGAAAGCATCAAGGCTGCCGCGAAACTCGGCGTCAGCGGCGTACAGAAGTACATCACCACCGGCGATCTCACCGCTTCGAACCTTGTCGGCGCGAAACTTGCCGAAGTCAAGGACATCATGAACAGCAACGGTCTTGTATTCTCCGCCATCTGCGGCGACTTCGGCGTCGATCTTGACGACGACGATATCGTCGAAAAATCCAAAAGGGTGCTCGACAAAGCGAAAGAACTTAACTGCAATATAGTCACCACTCACATCGGTCATATCTACGAGACCGAGGACGCACGCATGGAAAAAATGCGCAACAACGCCCGTCAGCTCGCCGAATACGCCGACAGCATCGGTTCCTATTTCGCAGCCGAGACCGGCACAGAAAAAGCCGTCGTTCTCAAAGCCTTCCTCGATTCTCTCGGAGCAAAAGGCCTTCGCGTCAACTTCGACCCGGCAAACCTCGTTATGGTAGCGGGCGACGATCCTGTTGCCGCCGTATATACTCTCCGCGATTATATCGTCCACACTCACGCTAAAGACGGTATCAAGACCGGCGCGACCACTTATCTTGAACTTCCTCTCGGTCAGGGCGGAGTCGATTTTGACAAATATCTTGCCGCTCTTAACGATATAGGATATCAGGGCTATCTTACCATCGAGCGCGAAGTCGGCGACGATCCCGCCGCTGATATCGGCATGGCGGTCAACTTCCTTAAGACCAAACTTGCCGCCCTTAATATCCCGCTCGTAAAATGACAAGACCCGCGAATACCGGCGACCTCGCCGGTAAAGTCGCCGTCGTGACGGGCGGCGCCGGGGTGCTTTGCACGGTCTTTTGCAAAGCTTTGGCGGAAAACGGCGCTTCGGTCGCCATACTCGACCGCGCGCTTGACAAAGCCGAAGCATTAGCCGCAGAGATCAACACGCAAGGCGGCAGCGCTTTCGCCGTGAAAGTCGACGTGCTTGATAAGGATTCGCTGATCGAAGCGAAAGACGCCGTTATCGAACGATTCGGCGGGATAGACATCCTTGTCAACGGAGCCGGCGGCAACAACCCGCGCGCCACTACCGACAGCGAATATATGACGCCGGAAGGATTTGAACTTCCGTTTGGCGACAAATCCTTCTTTTCCCTTAAACCGGAAGATATTTCTTTCGTGTTCGACCTGAACTTCCTCGGAACTTTCCTGCCTACGCAGGTGTTCGCTGCGGAGATGTCGGGAAGGGAAGCAGTCATAATCAATATCTCTTCGATGAACGCTTACCGTCCGCTTACGAAGATACCCGCCTATTCAGCGGCTAAAAGCGCCGTATCAAACCTTACGATGTGGCTCGCCGTGCATTTTTCAAAGGTCGGTATCAGAGTCAACGCAATCGCGCCGGGATTTTTCGTCACCGACCAGAACCGCTCGCTGCTTTATAACGCGGACGGAACGCCGACGGAGCGCACCGGCAAGATCCTTGCCGCCACTCCGATGGGCAGGTTCGGCGAACCTTCGGAACTCGCGGGTACGCTTCTGTTCCTCTGTGATCCGAAGCGGTCCGGTTTCATCAACGGAGCGGTGATCCCCGTCGACGGCGGTTTTTCGGCGTATTCCGGAGTATAAACAATGTCACGAATCATAAGTGTTTTCGATACGACCCTGCGCGACGGCGAACA
>JAGAAM010000127.1 GCA_017615235.1 Clostridia bacterium | reverse complement strand
TGCTTTGTGCGCCGCCGACGCAGCCGCCGGTGCTGACGCCGCCCTGCACGCTGCCGTTATACGCATTCCGACAATTCTTTATCGTCCCGAAAAGGTGACCGCAAACACCGCCCACGACGGGCGCCTTGACTTCGCCCTCTACTCTCGAGGTGCCGTCTACGCTGCCCTCGTTGTAGCAGTTTTCGACGAGGCCGTAGGAGTTGCCTACGACGCCGCCCACGCGGCCTTCGCTGCTCGAGGCGGTCACGGCTCCTGCGTTATGGCAGTCGCGGATCTCACGCGTAGTCCAACCCACGACGCCTCCGACGCCGTATGATCCGGTTACGCTGCCATCATTATAGCAGTTCTCTACGGCGCAGTTCGCAATACCAACAACGCCGCCCACGTACTTTCCGCTCTCTGATACGGCGGAACCGTCGGGAGCACTGAAGCAAAATGAAATGCTGCTGTATTTGTCGATCGCGCCGACGACACCGCCTGTGAAGTCGCCGCCGTTCACCGCGCCGCGGTTGATGCATAAGTATATGCTTCCCTCGGCGATGCGTCCCGCGATGCCTCCGTTGAGCATGGAGGCGCCGTGCACGTTGCCGTAGTTCACGCAATTTTCCACCCTGCCGCCATTGCTGCTGTCGCCGACGATGCCTCCTGCAAAGTCGTCGCCGTAAACGTCGCCGTAGTTTTCGCAGTCAGAAACGGCGGAACCGTTGTTCCATCCTACGATGCCGCCGAAGGCGTTGGCGGTGACCGTGATGGTAATGGTGCCGTTCTCACTGGTCGCGATACCGAGACCGTAAGGACTGCGGCCGGTCAGTTCGCCGGTATAGGTGCAATCCGACACCCCGCCGACGCCCAGTGCGTCGGAATCCGGACTGTTCAGCTCCTCGGTATGGGTGCCTGCGCCTGCGATATTGTTCGCCCATCCGACCACGCCGCCGATACCGGTACCGGCGCCGTTGATCTCGGCGTTGACGTCGCACTTTGTGACGGACGCGTCCTTGCCGGAGCAGCCCGCGATACCGCCAACATAGTCGTTGCCCGAGACAGTACCCGAAAAAGAGCAGTTATTGATCTCTCCGTAATTGCATCCCGCGATGCCGCCTACGTAGTTTTTGCCGGATACCTCGGCGCTTGAAAGGTTCAGGTCTTTGACCGTGCCTGTCATACAGCCGAACAGACCGATATAGTCTCCCGAGCTTTCAACGGTGAGACCGGAGATGATATGATCGTTACCCAAAAACGTTCCGTTGAACGTGATGTCCCATGCGCATCCGATAGGCGTCCAGGTCACGTCTGTCAGGTTCAGATCATTCGTCAGAGAGAAAGACCGGTCGGAACATGAGTTGCCCGCGTTGACGATCCCGGCGAGCGCCGTAAGATCTTCGACGCTGGATATCTTGAAAGGATCGGACGCGGTGCCGCTGCCGCCGAATGTTTCTTCGGGTTTAACGTCGAAAGTTCCCGCCTGAGGTTTGGAATGAACCACCGGTTCCGGATCGGGCTTATCATCCGATTTGATATTGACCGAAAACTCTCCTAAGAACGCTCCGTCGGTTTTCGGAAGGTCCAAAGGCGCGTCGCCGCTGCTTATCTCAAGAGGCAGCGCGGATGCGTCGAACACTCTCTCATAGTCCGAATCATCGTCGCTCGAAGGAAGAATACCAACCGTAGGTCTGAGGTCATCCTGCACCGGATCCGTTTTCTTCACGTCCCTTTTGATCTCGATGGCGGCCCCGTCTTTCGGGAGCGCATTCGCCGCGACCTCCGGGATCAGACAAAGGCACATCGCCAACGTCAGGATCAGCGCAAAAATCCGTTTTTTAAGCATAAACAATACTCCTCCTTACAAGTGAGCAAATAACAAAAGTTTATATAATTGATTTTATCATACTTCTAAAGAGAATTCCATCTATTTTGAATAAATTTTAGTTTGATTGAATATTTAATAACAGTATAGCGGAACGGGCGGTGGTTTTTTGTTCGGTACGTTCGGCGAGGTCCTTAACGGCGCGGTACTTCCCTTTTTTCTGACTGTTTGCGGTACCGTTCTCGCTTTCAGGATCAAACTATTCAGGATACTGTCGCCCGCCGGCTTTTTTTGCGATCTGCGATCCGCGGGGACCGGAAGCGGAACGTCTCCGTTCGTTTCGCTGTGCACCGCGCTTGCGGGAACGCTCGGGGTCGGCAATATCGCCGGCGTCGCTACCGCGATCGGATCGGGCGGCGCGGGCGCTGTATTCTGGATGTGGGCGGGAGCAATAGTTTCCACCGCGGTGAAATACGGTGAAGTAACGCTTGCCGTAAAATACAGGCGACGCTCAAAGGACGGATATTACGGCGGAGCGGCTTATACGATAAGGGACGGGATGTCGTGCATGATCGGTCCCGGCGCATCGAAACTCCTCGGCGGTTTGTTCGCTGTCCTTTGCGTGGTGAACTCGCTTGTCATGGGGACGCTTATCCAGTCGAATTCCGCCGCGGCGGTCACGGATGACGGAAGAGTCCGCACGATCATTTGTCTTCTTCTCGCGGCTGGAGTCGCTGCGGTAGCGGTCTGCGGCCTGGGAAAGATCGGTAAAGTGACTTCCGCACTCATCCCGCCTCTTTCTCTCGTCTACATAGGGATCTCCGTTTACGTGATCGCCTCAAACGTTTCCCTTCTGCCCGCCGTTTTCCGCGAGATCTTCTCGGGCGCGTTCCGGTTTCGCGCCGCTGCTGGCGGCGCCGCAGGGTTCGGGATCAAAGAAGCGATCAGATACGGCGTGACGAGGGGGATCTTTTCTAACGAAGCCGGCTGCGGGACGTCGCCGACCGCGCATGCCGCGGCAAACGTCGAGTCGCCTCATAAGCAGGGGTGCTTCGGAATTTTCGAGGTCGTCTTCGACACGCTCGTTCTCTGCACGATGACGGCGCTCGTCGTGCTCATAGGGCAGCTTAAATACGGGATCACGGGAGACGCGGGAGTCGGCGATACGCTTTTCGCCTTCGGTAAACTCTCGGGAACTCCCGCCTATCTTATCATCGGTATCTCGGTCATTCTGTTCGCATACGCGACCGTGACGGCGCAGCTTTACTACGGCAGGATCGCACTCGGGTATCTTACGAGGTCGCGCTCTGCCGGGACCGCGTTCGGCATCGCTGTTGTCGCCGTAACGGCGATCGGCGGGTTTGTTGACACCGGAGTTGCCTGGTCTGTCGCCGACATTGTCGTCGGTTTAATGACGGTGATAAACGTCGCCGTCCTTATCGCGTTGTCCGAAAAGGTCGGACAAGAGGCAGAACACGGCCTTGAAACCAGACAAAAAAAGAGGACGCGCGGATGAGGACCGCGCGTCCGTTCTTTTATTATTTC
>JAGAAM010000126.1 GCA_017615235.1 Clostridia bacterium | reverse complement strand
TGGCAATAATCTGTCGGAAGAACTGAATATAAAAGAAGCGGAAAAGGAGATGCGCTCGCTCGAACAGACGCTCGAATACCATTCCCGTCTGTACTACGAGCTTGACTCCCCGGAGATCGAGGACGAGGAATACGACGCGCTTTTCCGCCGCCTTGTCGATCTTGAATCGCTTTATCCCTCGCTCGCTTCGCCGAATTCGCCGACACAGCGCGTCGGCGGCAGGGTGGCGGAACGCTTCGAGAAGGTGCGCCACACCGTGCCGATGGATTCTTTCGGCGACATTTTCTCCGAAGAGGAGATAATTGAATTCGTCGATAAGATCAAAAAGGATTTCCCGGACGCCGAATTCGTCGTCGAGCACAAGTTCGACGGGCTTTCGGTCTCGCTTGAATACGAAAACGGGCTCCTCGTGCGCGGACTTACGCGCGGCGACGGCGTTTTCGGCGAGGACGTCACCGAGAATATAAAGACCGTGCGCACCGTGCCTTTGAAGCTGAAACGCGACGTCGGACGGCTCATCGTCCGCGGCGAAGTATATATGCCGCGAAAGGTTTTCGCAAAACTCAACTCCGTGCGTGAGGAAAACGGCGAACGCACCTTTGCCAATCCGCGCAACGCCGCGGCGGGATCGCTCCGCCAGCTCAATCCGAAGATATGCGCTTCGCGCGGGTTGAGCATTTATATCTTCAACCTTCAGTACTGCGAGACTTACAGTCCCGAAAAGCATACCGATTCGCTCGAATTCCTCGAATCGCTCGGATTTACCGTTTCGCCGTGCAGGATCCTCTGCGATACCGCCGACGAAGTCATAAACGCCGTGCACGGGATCGGGATATCCCGCCCGGAGCTTGCCTACGATACCGACGGCGCGGTGATAAAGACAAACTCTTTCCGGATGCGCGAAAGGCTCGGCAGTACCGCCGCTGCGCCGCGCTGGGCGATAGCCTATAAATTCCCGGCGGAGATAGTCGAAACGAAGCTTCTCGATATAGATATCCAGGTCGGCAGGACCGGCGTGCTGACTCCGCGCGCCGTGCTCGAACCCGTAAGGCTTGCCGGGAGCACCGTCTCCTACGCTACTCTCCACAACGGCGATTTTATCGCGGAGAGGGATATCCGTATCGGCGACACCGTAAGGCTACGAAAAGCCGGCGACATCATCCCGGAGATAATCTCCGTCGTCACGGAAAAACGGCCCGAAGACTCCGTGCCCTTCAAAATGCCGGAGATCTGTCCTTCCTGCGGGGAAAAGGCGGTCCGCGAATCGGACGAGGTGGCGACGAGATGCATCAACCCCTATTGTCCGAGCCAGCTTTCCCGCAGTCTGATACACTTCGTATCCCGCCCGGCGATGAACATCGACAACCTCGGCGAAAGCGTGGTACAGCAATTTATCGACGCCGGACTTATAAAAAGCGCAGCGGATATCTATTACCTGAAAAAAGAGGATATCGCCGCCCTCGACAGGATGGGCGAAAAGAGCGCCTCGAACATTGTCGCCGCGATTGAAAAAAGCAAATCCGCGGGGCTTGAACGTCTGCTTTGCGCTTTGGGAATAAGGCATATCGGCGAAAAGGCGGCGCAGACGCTCGCAAGGCGTTTCGGAAATATCGACGCGCTCGCAAACGCGACCGCCGAACAGCTGACAGGCATCGAGGATATCGGCGCTGAAAGCGCCGAATCGATAACCGATTATTTCAAAAGCGAAAAATCTGCGCAGCTTATCGAAAGGCTCAAAGATGCCGGCGTTTCGACCGAAAGCAGCGAAAAACAGATAGGCGACGAGCTTGCCGGTATGACCGTCGTCGTGACCGGGACTCTCCCGACGCTCAAACGCCAGGAGGCGGAGGCGCTCATACGCGCTCACGGCGGGAATGCCGCCGGTTCGGTCTCCAAAAAGACATCGCTCGTGCTTGCCGGTACCGAAGCCGGGAGCAAACTGACGAAAGCCCAACAGCTCGGCGTCAGGATAATCGACGAATCGGAATTTCTGAATATAATCAATTACGAAAAATAAAGGAGCAGAAAAATGGATTATTCATCGCTTCCCGTATTCGCGTCCGCCGACATAGTCGTCTGCGGAGGCGGCACAGCCGGAGTTTTCGCCGCAAAAGCGGCGGCGGACCGCGGCAAAGACGTCCTTATCGTCGAACAGTTCGGGTCGTTGGGCGGCACCGCTACCAACGGACTCGTTCTGCCGGTAATGCATACGCATATGCCGGAAAACCCCCAGTGCTCGTACATAAGCAACATCGTGCGCGATAAGCTTTTTGAAGCAGGCGCCTGCAACGAAGGCGGCGCGAACTTCGATCCGCTCGTTATGAAGATCGTCCTCGAGCAGATGTGCGCCGACGCCGGAGTTAGGGTGCTTATGCACACCTTCATAGCCGACGCGATCGTCGAAGACGGCAAACTCGAAGCAATAGTCGTCGCCAACAAAAAAGGCCTCGGACTCATCAAGGGCAAAATATTCATCGACGGCACCGGCGACGGCGACGTCTGCGTCCGCGCCGGAGCGGGTTATACGAAAGGCGACCCGGAGACCGGCAAAAACCAGCCGATCTCGCTCCGTTATATCGTTTCCGACGTCGATTTCGATGTGTTCGGCCAGTTCCTCAACGACGAGATCAAGCGTACCGGCATTTCCAACGCCGCAAGTTTCGTCGACGGCAAGATCTACGTCGCGGTATGCACTAACGGCAACTGGACCTTCGGCGATCTGTTCGACAAGGCGATAGCCGCCGGCGATCTTACGGAGGACGACAAAGCCTACTGGCAGGGCTTCACGATGATGGGCAGAAAGAACGCGATGGCGTTCAACAACCCCGAATTCTTCGATGAAGTCGACGGCACCGATCCCGAAGTGCTCACCAAGACCCAGATCGAGGGCAAGGCGCGCATATTGCGCCAGCTTGCGTTCTATAAAAAGTATTTCAAGGGTTTCGAGAACGCCTATATCTCCGACGTCGCGGCGATGGTCGGCATCCGCGAGAGCCGCAATATCACCACCGAATACGTGCTGACCGCCGAAGATCTGCTTTGCCGCAGGAAGTTCGACGATATGTTCTGCCAGTCCAACTACCCGGTCGACATCCACGGCAAGACGCTCAACTTCAATAAAGAAAAACTCACTGTCGACGACGGCAAGCCCTGGTACGAGATACCCTACCGTTCGCTCGTCGTGAAAGGCATCGATAACCTTTACGTCACCGGCAGATGCCTGGGCGCCGAATTCCTGGCGCAGTCGAGCCTTCGCGTTCAGCATTCCTGCCGCGCCTCCGGCGAGGCGGCGGGCATCGGCGCGGCGCTCGC
>JAGAAM010000125.1 GCA_017615235.1 Clostridia bacterium | reverse complement strand
GCCCACAACGCGCCGACGGCACGCAGGAGCCGACTTTCGCGCAGGGCTTCTCCGCGGCAGTGCAGCAGATACACGGTCAGGATAGGCAGCGGCAGCGAGAGAAACAGAGATTCCACGGTCAGCAGGAAATAGAACGCCGCGTTGGATATGGGAAAAAAACGCGGGATCGCTTCGAGCATGCAGGAGAGGCAACACAGCATAAAAGCGAAAAAATAGCCCAGGAAAAAGCGCTTGCTCCAGCGATCGAGGCCGGGAATGACGGCGGTGAACCACACGCCCATCGCGCTCAGCAGCAGCGCCGCGCCGAAAAAGGAGAAGTAGAAGATATCCAGCCAGCTGCTCATTCGCCGCCTCCTTCCGTCGTAAACGGATACCGCAGCTTTTGCAGCTGCTGCCTGACGCCCTCCGGGGTCAGGGGCTTGACCATGAAGCCGACCGCCTCAGTTTTCCACGCGTCGAGGGAATAGTCGGGGTAGGCGGTCAGAAACACGACGTTCGTGCGGGGGTTGATCTCCAGCAGCGTGCGGCAGAGGTCAAGGCCGCTGGCGGTTCCCAGCTCAATGTCCAGGATCGCCAACGCGATCCGGTTCGCCTTCGCGTATTCGATCGCCTCTTTCGGCCAGATGAAGCCCGTGATCGTGGCGTCCGGCAGGACTTCCTCCAGCACGGCCACGCCGTCGGTGAGGATGGGGCTGCTGTCGTCCACCAGGATGACGTTGGGGCTTTCCTCACTCTGCGCCGCAAGCTGGAACAGCTCGTTTACGTCCACGCCCAGAGCTTTTGCGAGACGGACGGTCATCGCGGCGTCCGGCAGGCGGCTGCCGCTCTCCCACCGGGCGATGGTGGAATGGTTGACGAACATCTGCTCTCCGAGCTGCGACTGCGTAAGTCCTCTTTCCTCTCTCAGCTTCCGCAGAGTCTCCGCAAAAATCAGATTCACCGCAGCGCCCCTCCTTCAAGGTATCATCGTACACAATAAAGATAATCCAACAGGGTTGTAAAAGCAAGCGGCCGGGACAATTTCGATTTGACATTCCGGAACATCCGTTTGTATCAAAGACCGATACTGAATATCTCTCGCAGTTTTTTCGCGATAAAAAGCGCACCGTTTCTCAGCATATTCTCTATCTGCTTTTCGCAGGGGCTTTGACAACTCCGGTCGAAGAATCACGATAAATGCCAAAAAGCGTAAACAAAACATCATTTTTCATAGATAAAAACGTATTCTTATTGACATATTGCATAGAATAAGTTATAATCATAATAATTGATAAGACAAACGGTAAAAGAGATTTACGACAAGGCGGAGGCAACTTGGGAATTTTTCGTGAAACAGGTGATAATGCCGCATGTCATTATCACCTGTTTCATGGTTTCAAAGTATATCGCCGCAGGACGACCGAAAAAGCGCAGGAATAATGGAGATATATTCCGAGCATTTTTCGGGATGTATTGCGGTGAGAGACAAAGAAACCATAGGAAAATTCCTAAGGCGCCCCGCCCAACGGGAGGAACTTTTTTATGAAAAGGAATATAACCGCGCAGCTTCTTGCGTGGAAAAACGATCCCGAGAGAAAGCCGCTCGTTTTAAAGGGAGTGCGTCAATGCGGGAAAACGTATATTTTAAAAGCTTTCGGCGCGGAAAACTATTCCGACGTCGCATATTTTAATTTTGAAGAAACGCCGGCTATTTCCGATCTGTTCGATCAGGATCTTGACGTCAGAAGGATAATACTTGAACTTGGTCTTTTAAGGGGTAAAAGCATAGCGCCCGGCAAGACGCTTTTGATTTTTGACGAAATACAGGAGTGCGCAAAGGCGCTGACGTCTCTTAAATATTTTTGCGAAAACGCGCGCGAGTATCACGTCGCGTGCGCGGGGTCGCTTTTGGGAATAGCCATTCACAGGGACAGATCCTTCCCGGTGGGCAAGGTGGATTTTCTGACTCTTTATCCCGTGTCGTTTTATGAGTTTTTAGCCGCGACGGAAAGCGAGGAACTTGCGGAGCACCTTTCCCGATTTGATTTTGTAAAGCCTCTTTCTGAGGCGTTGGCGACAAAACTCTCCACGGCGCTGCGTATTTATTATATAGTCGGGGGTATGCCGGAGGCGGTCGAAACTTGGCGTACCTCAATAGACGCGGATAAGGTGGAAAAGGTACAGCAGCAGATCCTTTCGGGCTATGAGCTTGACTTTGTAAAGCACGCGTCGGCAAACGAGTTTCCGAAGCTTTCCGCCATTTGGAGATCGATCCCGCAGCAGCTTGCAAAACCGAATAATAAGTTTATATTCAGTCAGGTAAAAAAAGGGTGGCGTGCGAAGGATCTTGAAGACGCGCTTGAATGGCTTTCGGGAGCAGGGCTTGTTTATAAGGTATGCAAAATCGAAAAGCCGTTCTTTCCGCTTTCCGCATACGCCGACGCTTCCGCCTTCAAACTGTATCTTTCTGACGTGGGGTTGCTCAGAAAACTTGCGAACGTACCGCCGTCAATAGTGCTCGACTCTTCGGGAACGTATACCGAATTTAAAGGCGCGATGACCGAAAATTTCGTGCTCGGCGAGCTCGTAAAAGCGGTTTGCACAGATCAGTATTACTGGAACTCGGGCAATCAGGCGGAAGTGGATTTCGTCATTCAAAACGGCGGTGAAATAGTCCCGATAGAGGTAAAATCGGAGAAAAACGTGAAAGCGCGTTCCCTTGCGGAATACAGAAAAAAATACGAGCCCCGTCATTCGGCGGTCGTTTCCATGAAAAAAGATATCGGCAGAGGCGCCGTTTTAAGCGTTCCGCTTTATATGACGGCCTCACTTGAAAAGATGATCGGGGAGGAATAGGCGGAAAGGTCAAAGTTCAGCTTTTTTAAAACAAAGGACGAAACAAAGTGGACGGTTCTGTTTGTTTAAAACAAGCAGAACCGTCCCATTTGTTCTTTGGTCTTTTGTTCGTAAATTACGGCAAAACGGGGCTGAAGTGCTCGGCGTTATAGATATCGCGGAAGAGGTACATCGCCGAGCAGCGCGAGGCGTCGACCGTCACGTCCGAGACCTGCTCGCTTCCCGTGAAGACGTGCGCGTCGCCCCACATATAAGTGTCTTGGTACACGCCCGAGTAGGTATAATAATCGCAGAGGTAGTCTATTCTGTCGCCGGGCGCAAGTTCGTTTATCGCTTTGGGCGCCGTCTCGGTCTCGTCGTCTTTATAGACGTATCTCGCGCCCGAGATATAGCCCTCGCCGTGCCTGAAGGTAATGATCAGCTCGGCGCGGTCGCCGTTTAAGAGCACGGGCACTCTGCCCGTG
>JAGAAM010000124.1 GCA_017615235.1 Clostridia bacterium | reverse complement strand
TTATCCGAAAGCAATACCAAAAGAAAAACCGCCGTCCGAAGACGGCGGCACTATGATACGGCTTATCAGAATTTGTTGACTTTCTTCTGGAAATAGGACTTCGGGTGCTGGCAGACGGGGCAGAGCTCCGGAGCCTTTTTGCCGACGTGGACGTGTCCGCAGTTGGAGCAGATCCAGACGGTGACGTCTTCGCCTACGAAGATCTCGTCCTTGCCGAGCTTTTCAAGAAGCTCGCGATACCTCTGTTCGTGCTCGCGCTCGATCTTGCCGACCGCCTCGAAGAGGAACGCGATCTGGGTGAAGCCTTCTTCTTTCGCGGTGGCGGCGAAGTTGGCGTACATATCGGTCCATTCGAAGTTTTCGCCGTTGGCGGCGTCAAGCAGGTTTTCGGAAGTGGTGGGAACGGAGCCGCCGTGAAGGAGCTTGAACCATATCTTTGCGTGTTCTTTCTCGTTCAGCGCGGTTTCCTCGAAGATGTCGGCTATAACGGTATAGCCCTCTTTTTTAGCTACGCTTGCGTAATAGGTGTACTTGTTGCGCGCCTGCGATTCGCCGGCGAACGCGGTCATAAGGTTCTGTTCGGTCTTGCTGCCTTTAAGTTCCATTTTCAAAGCTCCTTTTATTTGTTTGTTAGTTTAACTATAACATTTTAACTTGTATTTGTCAATCGGAAAAACGGCGATTTTTCTTTACTTTTTCGTTCCTTGGTGATAGAATCATTTTATCGAAAGTCAGAAAGGCGGTGAAGATATGCCGTTTTTGCCGATAACAGGGGAAGAGCTTGAAGGCACCCCGGATTTTGTCATAGTGACGGGCGACGCCTACGTCGATCATCCGTCTTTCGGCACCGCCATAATCGGGCGCGTGCTCGAAGCGGAGGGCTATTCGGTAGCGATCATCCCCCAGCCCGACTACAAGAGCAAAAACGAATTTATGCGCTTCGGCAGGCCGAGGCTTGCTTTTCTGGTCAATTCCGGCAATATCGATTCGATGGTCGCGCATTACACCGCCGCCAAAAGAAAGCGCAGTACCGATTATTACTCGCCCGGCGGAAAGACGGGTTTCCGTCCCGACAGGGCGGTCATCGTCTACTGCAACCGTCTGCGCGAAGCGTACGGCGACGTGCCGATAATCTTAGGCGGGCTTGAAGCGTCCACCCGACGTTTCGCCCATTACGATTACTGGACCGATTCGGTCAGGCGCAGCGTGCTTGTCGACAGCCGCGCCGATATGCTCACCTACGGCATGGGCGAAAACATACTCCGCCGTCTGGCGTTCCTGCTCGACAAAGGCGTTCCGATACGCAGGATACGCGACGTTCGCGGCACCTGTTTTATGGAATCGCGCGATTTCGCGCCGAAGTTCGATTCCGACTTCTGCGGCGAATACGACGATATAAAGAACGACAAAAAGGCGTTCGCGAACGCCTATAAAGTCCAGTCCGACAATCAGGATCATATCTACGGCAAGGCGGTCGTCGAGGGTTACGGCGACAAGATACTCGTCCAGAATCCGCCGATGCCTCCGCTTACCCGCAAAGAGCTCGACGCCGTTTATTCGCTTCCGTTCATGCGCGCTCCGCATCCGTCTTACGACGCGCTCGGAGGCATCCCCGGCATCGAGGAAGTTAAATTCTCGATCACCCACAACCGCGGCTGTTTCGGAGGCTGCAGCTTCTGTTCGATAGCCTTCCACCAGGGAAGGACGGTCACTTCGCGCTCGGTCTCCTCCTGCGTCGAGGAGGCGAAAAAGATCGCCGCCATGCCGGATTTCAAGGGTTATATCCACGACGTCGGCGGTCCGAGCGCCAACTTCCGCGGGAATTACTGCCAAAAGGCTGAAAAATACGGCGTCTGCAAGGGCAAAAACTGCTTAACGCCGCACGTCTGCCCGAATATGCGCGTCGATCACGGCGAATATATCGAGCTTTTAAAGGCGATCGAGGCGGTCCCGGGCGTAAAAAAGGTCTTCATCCGTTCCGGGCTGCGATATGATTACATCCTTGCCGACAAAAACCCGAAGTTTTTCAAAAAACTGGTCAACGATCACATAAGCGGGCATTTGAAAGTTGCTCCGGAGCATTGCTGCAACGAGGTCCTGGCGCTTATGGGAAAGCCCCCGATCGAGGAATACGACCGCTTCAAAGCCCGATTCGAACAGCTTACGAAAGAGGCAGGGAAGGAACAGTACATCGTTCCGTATCTTATCTCCTCGCATCCGGGATCTACTCTCGGTTCCGCAGTCGAACTTGCGCTTTATCTCAAACGCAATCACCTCAATCCGGAACAGGTCCAGGATTTCTATCCCACCCCGGGAACGAGATCGACCTGTATGTTCTATACCGGCATCGATCCGGACACCGGGAAAGAAGTCTACGTCGCCCGCGATTATCACGAAAAACAGCTCCAGCGCGCGCTTTTGCAGTTCTCGCGCCCGGCGAACGCCGACCTTGTGAGAGAAGCGCTTATAAAAGCCGGAAGGCAGGATCTTATCGGGCGCGGAGGCGATTGTCTCGTCCCGCCAGAAAACGCTTTGAAAAGGTCGTTCCGGAGCGAAAAAGGCAGGAAAGCCTCACAAAAAAACAGCAAAAAAAGGCGTTGAATTTCAATTCTTCTCTTGACATTTTCGAATAAATCGCTATAATATTCTTATTACTTGGATTATGTTATTCCACGGAGGTAACTACCGATATGAAAAAAGTTTTGTTATTCGTTCTCGCTGTTGCGATGATCGTCGCGGTGACAGTTGTTCCCGCGCTTGCTTACACAAAAGCGGACCTTCTTACCGAAGGCGCCAAATCTCCGGTCTATCATCACGTCAAAGTCGCTATCGAAAACGCCGCCAAGACGGTCGAAGTCACCGAAGATCAGGCGAATCAGATAATGCCCTACGTTAAACACATCGTCTCGCTTCTTCCCGAAGACCTCGGCGCCAGCGCGCACAATTATCCGCGTGAAACCATCGACGCCGTACTCGCAGACGTTGACGAAATATGCAAGATCCTCAGCTTGCACTATGAATTCGTACCCGCCGCCAATCCCGCGCACGAAGGCGATAACGATTTCACCATTTACAACGAAGCAGGCGAAAAAGTGTTTGAATTCGACGGCGACGCTGTCGCAAAGACCGACGCAGCTCCCGATTACAGCACCGTCGCGGTCGCTGTTTCCGGCGTTGCCCTCCTCTTCGCGGGGATCGCAATGTTCGTCGTTGCCCGCAAAAAGCTTGTCGTTGACTGAGTGTTAAATGAGACCCTGCATTAAAAAAGCATTAAAGCGCGCACTGTTTTTCAGTGCGCCTTTTTTGTTGGTAACTGCGGCGGTCGTACTTTTAAGCGTCTGTCTGCTCGACGTATTCCTTGAAGGAAATCTGTATTTCAGCATAGCCACCCGTTCCCGCGGGATGATCGAGGACAAGGGGTTTTACACCTCCCGCACACCGGAGGAGATCTCGATCCTCGACGATAACAACGAGGAAGCCTTCGGCAGGAGCAGGGACGAGGACGTCCCGGTGATCTTTATCGGCGACGAGTGGGCGAAGATCACCATCGAAACAGCCGAAGTCGATGCCCAGCCGGTATATCACGGCAACTCGCGCGACGTGCTGAATATGGGTATCGGGCATTACACCAACTCCCGTTTTCCCGGTCAGCACGGCAAAGTCGTGCTCGCCGGCCACGTCGGCATCGAAAAGCATTTCCGCAAGCTCGAAACGATGCACGTCGGCGACCTCGTCACCCTCGAGACGATCTACGGCACCTACGTTTACCGTGTTACGGCGACCTATATTTTCAGCGACAAGACCGACGACCTGCTGAATATGATCCTGCCTGACGCCGAGGATACCGGAGACCGGCTTATCTGCTACACCTGCTATCCCTATAAGACCACCAAAAAGCGCGATCAGAAGTTCGTCATCGACTGCGAACTCATCTCCGGCTATGATTTTGTCACCGGCGAGGAGGTAAAAGTACCGTGAAGGCCTTAAAGACCGTCGCCGTCGTTCTTCTGGCGGTATTGCTTTTTGCCGGAGTATTCGCGGGTATCGCCTTATGCTCGCTCGGCTCGCTGCTTTCCGATCCGGAAAGACTCGCGCGGGAAACGGCGGATGAGGAATACTTCTACACGCTTCACGAATCCGTAGAAAGATCGGTCGAGCTTACCGCTCAGTCGCTTATCTCGATCGACAAAGAGGTGATCGTTTCCGGAATAGATTTTGCCGGGATAGACGAACGCGCCGTACAGTCCCTTGAGGTGACCTATCGCCGGATACTGACCGGAGAAAGCGAACCTTTGCCGGAATACGAAAGCCGTAAGCTTTACGATACGATCAACGCGAGCATCGAAGAATACGCCGCGGAAAACGGCCTTATCGTCGAGGAAGGCTCCGCTGCGGAGATCTACGAATACGTTCGCGACGATATCGACGCCGTTATTTGGGTCGTAAGAGATAATTATATAAACAAATTAAGCTTTGTTCCGAAGTATCTGCAATACTTTGATTATCGCTTCGTTCCGTTTGTCATATCTGCGGTCTGCGCCGCCGCGATAGCCGCGGTATACCGCAAAAAGATCTTCGTCGCGATAAACGTAGTCTGCACGGCGTTTTTCGCCGGTTCCTTCCTGCCGTTCCTGCTTTCTTCTCTGCTCGTCTCGCGCGATTATATCTCCAACCTCGCGCTGGCAGACAGTATGCTTCGCGAACTGTTCATCCGCGTTTACCGCCTTACTTTCGGCGGTATAAAAGCCTTCTCGGCGCCGTTCTTTGCCGTTTCGCTTGTTCTTCTTATCGCAAGCATCGCCGTCATCGCCGTTTTCGGGCGTTATCCCGGAGAGATAAGATACGGCAAACAGCCCGAGGAAGTAATACCGCTTATCCCCGAAGAACCCGTCGAAAAAGAATAACGTACATAACGATCAAACGCCGCGAATGCGGCGTTTTCTTTTTTGAATAAACCCGTCAAATTAAGGTAAAACTATATTCGAACAACAAAACGGAGGTA
>JAGAAM010000123.1 GCA_017615235.1 Clostridia bacterium | reverse complement strand
GGTATTCGCCGCGAAAGACGGCTGGACGGTCGCGTTTCCCTCGGCGCCGAGCAGCACCGCGGTTTCCGCCGCGGATCTCGCAGATCCCGCCAAAGCCGCGAAACTGCTTAGGGAAACTCACAATTCGCAGATCTGGACCCGCACCGTTGAAGGTTCCGAAGGATAAAGCATTTTAATACTTACCGACTTACCGGAATGGCTTTTTGCCCTTCCGGTTTTCGTTTTTTGCGCAAAAATCGCGTCCGGCGCGCCGGTTTGCGATTATTTGCTTGCAATTCCCGCAAAGACGTGGTATAATCATATGATTAAAAGGGGGAGTGTTTGTGAAAAAACGTCTGATAGCGATAGACGGGCTTGACGCATCCGGGAAAAAGACCCAGACCGATCTGCTCGCCGCCTCGCTCACCCGAAAAGGCATTGCAAACCGATGCCTTGATTTCCCGACCTACGATCCCGTCTATTCCGCCCAGGTGAACCTTTATCTCGGCGGCGCGTTCGGCGACGATCCCGGCGCGGTGAACGCCTACGCCGCATCCGCGTTCTTCGCGGCTGACAGGTTCTGTTCCTATAAACTGGACTGGGGAAAGGACCTCGACGCGGGAAAAATAATCATCGCCAACCGCTATACCTCCGCCAACGCGGTGCATCAGCTTTCAAAGCTGCCGCGTTCGGAATGGGAAGGATTCCTTGATTGGCTGAACGATTACGAATACGTCAAGCTCGGCGTGCCGAAGCCCGACGCGGTGGTTTACCTCTGTTTACCGCCGAAGCTTTCGGAGGAGCTTTTGAACAAACGCTGCGGCGAGACCGGCGCGAAAAAGGACATCCACGAAAAAAGCGCTTCCCACCTTGAAAACAGTTATCGCGCCGCGCTGTATTCCGCCGAAAAGCTCGGCTGGATAAAGATCGACTGCAGCAAAAACGGAAAAATAAGGGAGATCGATGATATACAGTCCGAACTGGTCGAAAGGCTTCGCGCCGCTTTGCCGGATTCGGGGATCTGATACGAAAGGAAAAAAAGAAATGGCAACAGTATATATCCTTCTTGCGAGAGGGTTCGAGGAATGCGAGGCGTTAGTCCCCGCGGACCTTCTTAAACGCGCGGGAGCGAACGTCGTGCTCGTAGCCACCGAAGGCGGGCTCACCGTCACCGGCGCGCACGGGATGACCGTCACCGCCGATGTTATGATCGACGAACTTCATAAAGAAGAAGCCGACTGCATCGTCCTTCCCGGCGGCATGCCCGGGACCGAGCACCTCGCAAACAACTCGCTGGTGCTCTCGCTTATCGAATACGCCGCGAAGCACGGGCTTTACATCGCCGCGATCTGCGCCGCGCCTTCGATACTCGGTAAAATGCGCCTTTTAGACGGCAGGAACGCCGCGGTCTATCCCGGCTTTGCCGACAGTATGAAGCACGCAAACGTCACCGGAAGAAAGGTCGAACACGACGACATCTTCATCACCGCGGAGGGAATGGGCGTTTCCTTCGAATTCGGCTTCAAGCTCGTGGAGGTGCTTTTCGGCGCTTCTGTCGCGGAAAACCTTAAAAACTCGGTAAGATTCGATAAATAATAAAGAGCTGTTCGCGATATTCTGAAAAAGGAGGGGCGCTTTTATGAAAGAAAAGTTTTTGAATCTTCTGCACAGTCCGGCTGTCACGGCGCCGCTTCTTATGGTATTCGTTATCGGGATCATGAGCCTTTCGCGTTACGCGCTTTACAACCTCGGCGAGGACACCAACGTCTTTATGGCGATAGGGGTGACCCAGCTCGCCGTGCTCGGACTGCCCTGCATCATTTATTATCTGATAAAGGGAAGAAAACTCGCTTCGCCGGTCATGCTCGTCACGAAAAGGGGAGTCAACGTGTTTTTCGTCCTCTTCGCCGCGATGTTCTGCGTTTCCGGGATGCTCCTTATCAAGTATTTCTATTTCGTTAACGGAGGCACCGTCGCCGAGGTCGCCAACTTTTACGGCGAATTCTCGAATGCCGACGAGGCCGACAAACTCACCGTGATCATCTCGCTCATAATCATCCCCGCCGTCTGCGAGGAGCTGTTCTTCCACGGCATACTTCTGAGTGAATACCGCGTTTACGGCACCGCCAACGCGATAATAGTCTCCGCGGTCTTCTTCGCAGTGCTGCATTTCTCGATCAAGAACTTTTTCGTCTATCTCTTCGCGGGGCTGCTTTTCGGTTTCGTCACGGCGATGACGAGGTCGATACTCCCGGCTATCGCGCTGCATCTTATGAACAACACTTTAAGCATCTTCGCAAGCGATTCCTTCCTGCGGGTGATAGTCATCAAGAACGGCGCGTATTTCATCGGTTTCGTGCTTACTCTGCTCACCGCGGTGTCATTCCTTTTAATGATGTCGCGCGTCGAGAGCATCTGTTACAACTACGCCGAGAACCCGCCCGACGAGGCGCTTCCGGCGAAAAGCAGGGAAAACTTCTTCCGCGTTTTCCTGTCGCCCACGTTCCTTTTGCTCGCCGCCGTGTTCGCGGTGCTCAATCTTTTGTAAAGAAGGAGGAAAGCGGAAATGTCCGAAGATAACAAAAACGAAAAAAGCCCGGCTTCCGACGAACTTTTCGACATATTGAAAGAATATCGCTCCGCTCCGGACGAACGACCCGCGGAGGAAGACGTTTACGCTCAGGTCCCGCATTTCGACGAAGACGGTACCGACGACGCGATCTCGATAATCTCCGACGAACGCGACGGAAAGAAGCCTGACGTCAAAAGCCCGGAAATCCCCGAAGGCGAAGGAGACGAGATCCCCGATTCGATCTACAGCCATCTTTCCGAGGAGGGCGACGTCCGCGAAGCCGAACCGGAGATAGAGATCATCGGTACTCCCTCCGTAAGCGGACATTTCACCGAATCCTTCACGCCGGTCGAGGCGCCCGAGAAGGAAAAGGACAAAGACGAGCCTTCGCGCCTGAGCCGCGCCGGGAAATTCCTGGGGAGTTTCAGCGCCATCCCGAAGGCGGTCATCTATATCGTCGTGGTGCTTCTTATCTCCGCGTATCTTTCCTATTTCGCCATTTCGATCGGCAACGACGTTTTCGCGCTGGTACCCGACAGCGAAGGCACTGTCGAAGTCGATATCCCCGAAGGCGCCACCGACGCCGAAGTCGCGAAGATACTCGAGGACAGCGGAGTCATCGAATACGGCTGGGTCTATAAACTTTATATGAAATACCGCGGAAGCGGCGATTCTGCGGCGGAATATATCCCCGGGAAACACACGGTCGACCGGACTTACAACTATTCCCAGATCATAACCGCGCTTACGACGAACAAGGTCGAAAGGACGGTCGTGAGGATCATGATACCGGAGGGTTACACCGTCGATCAGATCATCGATCTTTTCCTGCAGAACGGACTGGGAGAACGGAAAAAGTTCGTCGAAGCGATCAACGAATACCCATTCAAGCACGAATTCGTGCGGCTCCTCGACGAGACCGGCTATCCCGAGACGCGCAAATACCGCCTTGAAGGATATCTGTTCCCCGACACCTACGATTTTTACAACACCAGCTCCGAAGTGAGCATCATCAATAAACTTCTCAACAACTTCAACGACAAATTCTGGAAGGACTTCACCAAGGTCAACAGCCAGGGGGTCTCGTACCGGAGCCTTATGATCGAAAAATACGGAATGAACTTCGACGAACTGATCACCGTCGCCTCGATGGTGCAGTCGGAGGGCAAATCCGCGCTCGATTTCGAGTATATCTCGTTCGTTTTCCACAACCGTCTCAGCCACAAAAAATCCTTCCCCTGTCTTGAAAGCGACGCCACCATCCAGTACGCGCTTCCCGAGAGGATAAAGGATTCCTCGCAGATAGACGTTTCCTACGACAGCCCTTATAACACCTATATCAATCAGGGGCTTCCTCCCGGAGCGATAAGCAATCCCGGGCTCGACGCGCTGTTCGCGGCGATGTTCCCCTCCGCTCCGCTCGATTCGAAGGACAAGGAGATCGACGCCTATTATTTCGTTTCCAACAATGCCGGAAAGACCTATTACGCCGCCACTCACAGCGGCCACGAGAAGAACGTCGCCCAGGTGAAGAAGGACAACGAGGCTATCGAGAAAGGGACTTACGATGGCTGATAAACGCCGGCCGGAGATACTTTCGCCCGCCGGGAACCCCGAAAAACTGCTTTACGCCGTTAATTACGGCGCCGACGCCGTATATTGCGCGCTCGACCGGTTCGGGCTGCGCTCCTACGCCGGCAATTTCACGCCGGAGGAATTCCGTAAAGGCGTGGAGTTCGCCCATTCGCGCGGGGTGAAGGTATATTGCGTGATGAACGCGATGCCGGTCAACGGCGACCTCGCAGCAGTGCGCGAATACGCTTCGTACGCCGTGAAAAGCGGCGCCGACGCCTTTATCGTCAGCGATCCCGGCGTTATGGAGATCATAAAAGAACTTGACGGGAACGCCGTCATCCACCTTTCCACGCAGGCTTCGACGCTCAATTCCGCCTCGGTGCGGTTCTGGGCGAAAGCCGGGGTGAAAAGGATCGTGCTCGGCAGGGAACTGCTCGTCAGCGAGATCAAAGAGCTTCGCGACAGTATCCCGCCCGAAGTCGAGATCGAGTGTTTCGTACACGGCGCGATGTGTATGGCTTATTCCGGCAGGTGCCTCCTTTCGAATTATTTCACCGGGCGCGACGCGAACGCCGGTCAGTGCGCCCAGCCCTGCCGCTGGAAATACCACCTGCGCGAGGATAAGAACGGTTATACCGCCGTTGCGGAGGAGGACGGGACCGGCAGTTACGTCTATTCCTCGAAGGATATGAACATGATCGCCCATATCGGCGACCTCGTCGAAGCGGGAGTCGATTCTTTCAAGATCGAAGGCAGGATGAAAAGCGCCTATTACACGGCTGCGGTCACGAACGCCTACCGAATCGCGCTCGAAGGCTGTATGGCGGGAAGACCTTTCGACCCACGCTGTTACGCCGAGACCGAAAGCGTCAGCCACCGCGAATACGGGACCGGGTTTTATTACGAAAGACCTTCCGAAAACGCGAACACCGTCAAGGTGAACGAATACCTCGCGAGCACCTCGTTCCTCTGCACAGTGGAGGAATACGACGCTTCGAAAGGACTTGCGAAGTGCGTCCAGCGCAACAAGATGCGCGTCGGCGACAGGGTCAACCTGCTCTCGCCGGGCGGTTTCGGGAAGGATATAACGCTCACCGCGCTTTACGATTCCGAAATGACGCCGATCGATTCGACTCCGCACGCCGGGATGGTCTTCTACGCGGAGCTTCCCGAAGCAAAGCCTTTCGATATAATACGCGGAAGATAAAAATGGAACTTTACGAACTCGCAAAAGAGAAAATAACCGTCGTTTCCGGTCCTTTCGGAGCAGGGAAGACGAATATCGCGGTCAATATCGCGC
>JAGAAM010000122.1 GCA_017615235.1 Clostridia bacterium | reverse complement strand
CGCCGCCGTCGACGCGTAACTGCTTTATGCTCTCGCCGCTGTCGGCCGCCATCGCGGCAAGCAGGTCTTCGGTCTGGTAAGCGATGGCTTCAAGCGCCGCCCTTATCATCTGCTCCCTGCCGGTGCCGCGCGTTATCCCGACGATGGTCCCGCGTGCGCGCATATCCCAGTACGGCGCTCCGAGCCCCGAAAACGCCGGTACGAAATAAACTCCGCCGGAGTTCCCGGCTTTTCTTGCAAAATACTCGCTGTCGACCGATTCGTGAATGAAATGAAGCTCGTCGCGGAGCCATTGAACCACCGCGCCTCCGGCGAAAACGCTGCCTTCAAGCGCAAATTCGCATTTCTTCCCGGCTTCCGTGGCGGCGACGGTGGTGAGAAGTCCGTTTTTGCTCTCGATAGGGGTATTGCCGGTATGAGCGAGCAGGAAACATCCGGTGCCGTAGGTCGTCTTCGCCTCGCCGGGCCCGAAGCACGCCTGCCCGAAAAGCGCCGCCTGCTGGTCTCCCGCGATGCCGCAGACCGGAATTACCGCTCCCATGATGTTCACGGAGGCGTAAAGTTCGCCGCTGCTTTTTATTTCGGGCATCATCGCGCGCGGAACGCCGAGTATCTTCAGCAGCTCGTCGTCCCAGTCGCCGGTGTAAAGGTTGTAAAGCATCGTGCGGGAGGCGTTCGTCCTGTCGGTTGCGTGGATCTTCCCGTCGGTCAGCTTCCAAAGAAGCCAGGTGTCGATAGTGCCGAACACGACTTCGCCTTTTTCAGCCAAAGGTCTTGCCGCCGGATATTTGTCGAGTATCCATTTTATCTTCGTGCCGCTGAAATAGGCGTCGACGCGAAGCCCGGTCTTTTTGCGAATAACGTCCGAATACCCGTCTTTTATCAGTTTTTCGCAGATGTCCGAAGTCCTGCGGCATTGCCAGACGATGGCGTTGCAGACCGGTTTTCCCGTTGTCTTGTTCCATACTACGGTCGTCTCGCGCTGGTTGGTAATGCCTATCCCGGCGATCTCGTTGGGATCGATCCCGCTTTTCGCGATACACTCGGTCATCGCCGCGTACTGGTTGGCGTAGATCTCCATCGGATCGTGCTCGACCCAGCCCGGCTGGGGATAGATCTGGGTGAATTCGTGCTGTGAAACGCTTATGACTCTCGCTTTTTTGTCGAAAAGTATCGCCCTTGCGCTCGTGGTGCCTTCGTCGAGCGCCAGAATGTATTTTTTCATGGCAGTCCCGTCCCGTGTTGTTTTTTCTTTACGCTTTGATTATAAACAATTATCGTCCGAATTGCAATAACAATTTGCGTCTTTCGACAGACGGATATATCTATATCAAAAACGCGCCGCGTTTACTCATCGCATTTTCCGTCAAAATGCGTAAAAACATCTTGTAATGCTGATACTTTTATGTTATAATATACTGAATAATACTTTTTTATCAAAAATACCCCCGACGGCATAAAGCTTTTGCGATCAGGAGGATTTGAAGTGAACAGTACGGAAAAATACAGGTTTGACCGGAAAACGCAGGAATTCCTTGAAAATATGGACATCCCGTTCGCCATCTATCAGTTTATCGACAAACGGGTGGTGACCATTGCGGTGTCGCAGGGATTCTGTGATGAATTCGGTTTTAAAAGCCGCGACGAAGCTTATTACGTCATGGATAACGATATGTATCGCGCCACGCACGCGGACGACAAGGACCGCGTCGCCGACGCCGCATACCGTTTTGCCGCGTTCGACGCTCCTTACGACGTCGTTTACCGTACCAGAACGCTCAAAGACCCCGATTATATCATACTTCATTCCTACGGCAAAAGCATTTACCCAGAACCCGGCGTGCGCCTCTGCCTGACTTGGTACGCCTTTGAGGGACACTACCAGCCGGATCAGGGAGAATACGAAAGCATCCTCAACCAGGCTTTAAACCGCTTCCTTTCGGAAGAAAGCCAGTACCGCGGCGCATATTTCGATCATATGACCGGTCTGCCTAATATGGCGCACTTTTACGAACTTGCCGAAGCCTGGCGCAAAAGGATGCGCGAGGAGAAAAAAGGTTCCGCGATAGTCTTCCTGGATCTGACGGATCTTAAAAGCTTCAATATAAGGCACGGATTCAGCGAAGGCGACCGCCTTATCCGCGCCGTTGCGGCTATCCTTTCAAAGCGATTCGGCAGCGAATGCTGCGCGCGCTTCGCCCAGGACCATTTCGCGGCGTTCGCACCCGAGGAGGGATTGAATGAACTCCTTGAAACCGTCATAGCCGACTGCGCCACCGCCAACGGCGGCAAAACGCTCCCGGTTAGGATCGGCGTTTATCCCGACCGTATCGAAGCGGTGGAGATAGGAACGGCGTGCGACCGCGCAAGGCTGGCGGCGGATTCCCGGAAGAAGAGCAACCGGTCCTATTATCTGTTCTACGATCTTGAAATGATGGCGGAGGAAAAGAACCGTCAGGATATTATAGACAACCTCGATAAAGCCATCGAAGAAGGCTGGATCAAGGTCTACTTCCAGCCGATAGTCCGCTCGTCTAACGGCAAGGTCTGCGAAGTGGAGGCGCTTGCCCGCTGGGACGATCCGGTCCGCGGTCTTCTGACCCCTTCGTTTTTCATCCCGATCCTGGAAACCAGCATGCTTATTTCCAGACTCGATCTGCACGTTGTGCGCCAGGTCCTTGACGTCATACGTTCCAACGACGAGAAAGGCGTCAGGAACATACCGGTTTCGATCAACTTTTCCCGCGCCGATTTCGATTCCTGCGATCTCGTGAAAGAGATTTGCGATATGGTCGACGAAGCGCAGGTCGACCGTAAACTTATACATATCGAGATCACCGAAAGCGTCGTCGGTACCGATTTCGACTATATGAAGGAACAGGTCAAGCGTTTCCGCGATCAGGGATTCCAGGTTTGGATGGACGATTTCGGCAGCGGGTACTCTTCGCTGGACGTCCTTCAGAGCATACAGTTCGACCTGATCAAGTTCGATATGGGCTTTATGCGCAGGCTCAACGAAGGCGAAAACGGAAAAATAATCCTTACCGAGCTTATGAAGATGGCTACCTCTCTCGGCGTGGATACTATCTGCGAAGGCGTCGAGAACGAGGAACAGGTGCGGTTCCTTCAGGAGATAGGCTGTTCCAAACTGCAGGGATACTATTTCATGAAACCGTCTCCCAAAGATGAGGTCATCGAAAGATACACTTCCGTCATCCGTGACGGTATCGAGGATTCACGCCAGTCCGCCTATTACGACACCATGGGCAGGGTCAATCTTTACGACCTTTCCTTCCTTGCGAACAAGGACGACAGCGTTATAAAGAATACTTTTGACACCGTTCCGATGGGCATCATGGAGGTCAACAGCGAGGGCGACAAAGTCAGATATTTAAGAAGCAACCAGACCTTCCGCGATTTTATGAAGCGCGCCTTCAACCTGGAACTGTCCGATCCGGAGCAGGAGTATTCCGTGCTGAAAGACGGCCACGGCTCCGATATTATGAAAGCCGTCGAGCAGTGCCGCAGCAACGAGAACCGCGCCTTTATCGACGAAGAGCTCGAGGACGGATCGGTAGTCCATTCCTTTATGCGACGTATCGTCCACAATCCGGTGAACGGCAAGGATTCGTTCGCTTTCGCCGTGCTTTCGGTGACCGAGCCGAACGACAGCACGACTTACGAGGATATAGCCAGAACGCTTGCCGCCGACTACGTATGGATATTCGTTATCGACCCGAAAACCGACGAATACATCGGATACTCGTCACAGGCGGGCAACGAAGAACTCTCCGAATACCAACAGGGATCGGATTTCTTCGGGACTTCCCGCCGCAACGCCATGAACATCATCCACAGCGAGGATATTGAATCTTTCCTTTCGGTGTTCACAAAAGAAAACGTCATCAGGGACGTGGATACGCAGGGCGCGTTCACGATGACCTACCGCATGATAGATACCGGAACGCCGATCTACGTTAACATGAAGGTCAACCGGACGAAAAACGGCAGCCGGCTTATCATGGGCGTCAGCAGGATCGACGCGCAGATGAAGCAGCAGGAGGAAGAGAAAAAGCTTCGCCAGGAAAAGACTTCGCTGGGCAGGATCGCCGCGCTTTCGCCCGACTATATCGTCCTTTACACCATTGATCCCGCGACCGGTCATTACACCCAGTACAACGCTTCGAAGGCTTATAAGGATTTCGGTCTCGCAAACGTCGGGGAGGATTTCTTCGAAGACGTCGTGCGCGATTCGCCGAAGGCTATCGCGCCGGAGGATCTGGAACGGCATCTGCGCGTCATGACGAAAGAGAACGTCCTTTCCGAGATCCAGAAGAACGGATTCCTGATACACAATTACCGTATGATGCTCGACGGCAAACGCATCCCCGTGAGTCTGCGCGCAACGCTTATTAAGGAAGGCGGCGATGAAACGATCATTCTCGGCGTCACCAACGACGAGGAGGAATACCGCCGCAAGCTTGAAAAAGCGTACAAGACCGCAAGCGATAAAGCGACCATATATACCCATATCGCCCACGCGCTGGCGCGCGGATGTACCGATCTGTACTACGTCAATATCGACACCGACGAGTTCATCGCTTTCCACACCGACGACGAACGCGGCGTGCTTAACGAGGCGAGAAGCGGTTCGGATTTCTTTGAACGCAGTAAGGTCGAGGCAAACCTTTACATTCACGAGGAAGACAGGGAAGAGTACCTGAAGACTCTTGACCGCGATTTCATAAGAAAAACGCTGGATAAAACCAGCGAATACGTGCTGACGTTCCGAAGGATCGAACGCGGCACGCCGTTCTACGTCCAGATGAAGATCTCGCGCATGGAGGATGACGACCGATTCATCGTTCTTGCCATTTCCGACGTCGACGAGCTTATGCGTCAGCGCCGCGCCGAAGAGAGGATACAGGAAGAACGTATAATCTATGCCCGTCTGCACGCCCTTACCGGCAATTTCATCGTCGTTTACGTCGTCGATCCGGAGACTAACCGTTACCGCGAGTTCAGCGCCACCGACGATTACGAGAAAGGCTTCGCGCAGGCAAAAGAGGGCGAGGATTTCTTCAACAAAGTCCGCGAAGTAGCCAGCCAGTTCAACTATCCGGAGGATCTCGACAGGTTCCTGACCACGTTCACAAAAGAAAACATCATGTCGGAGATAGAGCACGGCGGTATTTTCACCCTCGGCTACCGCTTTATAATGGAAGGCAGGCCCATCCACGTTCAGATGAAGGCCGCCATGGTGGAAGAAAAGGAAGGCCCGAGGCTTGTCGTCGGTCTTAACAACATCGACGCTCAGGTGCGTCAGGAGGAAGGGCTTGAAAGGCGTCTGGCGCAGGCTCAGTCCATCGCAAGTATGGACGCTCTGACCGGAGTCAAGAACAAGCACGCTTACATAGTAGCGGAGACCCAGATGGACCGCCAGATAGCGGAACACCGTCAGTCGCCGTTCGCCGTCGTGATATTCGACGTGAACGACCTTAAAAAGGTCAACGACACCGCCGGTCACCAGGCGGGTGACCAGTACCTCCGCGACGCGAGCGGGATCATCTGCGGCATATTCAGTGATTGCCCCGTGTTCCGTGTCGGCGGCGATGAATTCGCCGTGATAGTGCAGGGGAAGGATTACGAGCGGATCGAGACCTTGCTCGAAAAAGTCAATAAGCATAACTCCGAAGCGTCGCGTTCCGGCGGTATCGTTATCGCCTGCGGTTATGCGAGATTCGATAACGACGAATGCGTCGCCACGGTATTTGACCGCGCGGACCGCAATATGTACGATAATAAAAACGTCCTTAAACAAAAATAATCGATCCGAGAGGGATATAACGATGACGATACCGGGCCTGCGTTTTTCGCAGTCCCGGTATTTCCTTGCGCTTTTCAAGAAACGCGCCCGGCTTTGTTATGCCCGCCGGACGTTCGTTTCGTATCAGCGGAAGAATTATTATTTTTTTGCAACCGAAACGGTTTTTGAAAAGTATTATATATGATTTATCGATTTTTCGGGTTTTTTCCAACGCAATTTTGAATTTTTAACTATTGCAATTTAATTTTTAACAATTATAATATGCTGGAATTGTTAAGAAGCATATTCACAAATGATTTAAACAGTCGGAGATAACAATTGGTCTTTTCAAGTATTTCTTTCCTGCTGCTGTTCCTGCCGGCGGCGCTTGCTATATACTTCGCGGCGCCGAAACGGTATAAAAACGCGGTCCTGTTTTTGTCAAGCCTCGTCTTTTATGCGTGGGGCGAGCCGGT
>JAGAAM010000121.1 GCA_017615235.1 Clostridia bacterium | reverse complement strand
TAAGCGAGACCTGCATCGCGGTCGAAAGCCTTTCGGCTTCCAAGACCGGCGCGCTGATCGTATTTGAACGCGGCACGAAGCTCGGCGACTATATCCGCACCGGCGTCGTCATCGACGCGGTGCCGACTTCGTTCCTTTTCGGCAACATCTTTTTCAACAAAGCTCCGCTGCACGACGGTGCGGCGATAATCCGCAACGGCAGGATACACGCCGCGGGATGCTTCCTCCCGTTCCCGACGAACAACGAACTGGCAAAAGAGCTCGGCGCCCGCCACCGCGCCGCGATCGGTCTAAGCGAGAACAGCGACGCCGTGACGATCGTCGTCTCGGAGGAAAACGGGGTCATCTCCGTCGCGATGGACGGAAAGCTCCGCCGCGGATTCTCCCGCAAGACTCTGGAGGAATATCTTGAATCGATACTCATCGTCGAGGATAAAAAGGCGATCACCGACAGGGTCAGGGGAAGGTTCCCATTTACAAGGAAAGGAAACGGTGACAAGGGTGAAAAGAACAACTGACGAAGGAAACGTTCAGAACGAAAACCCGGGAACTTCCGCCAACGGCGGCGGTACCCGCAAAATGAGCAGGCTCTCGAAAACTCTCGTCCTGCTCACCGCCGTGATCGGAGCGTTCCTTGTGTGGGTATACGCGATCGGTTACGACAATACTCAGTACGAAAGGCAGTTCTCCGGCATCGAAGTCGAGATCACCGGACAGAAGGAGCTTAAACAGATCAACAACTATACTCTGGCTGAAGGTCAGACCATCTCCTCGATAAACATAGTCGCCAAAGGCAAAAAAGCGGAGTTGAATCAGCTCAACGAATCGAATTTCCGCGCTGTCGTCGACATTTCATCCGCCGTCCGCCCCGGCGAGCAGACCTTTAACATAACCGTCAAGTCCCCCAACGGGATCGAGGTGGTCTCGCAGTCCTCGTCAACGGTGATACTTTTCGTCGACGAGTTCACGCAGAAGACGGTCAAGGTCTCCTACGATATGCCCGAGTATTCCGGCACGGATATCAAAGAACTTCAGTACACCGTCTCGCCGGAATATATCAACGTCAAAGGACCGCGATCCAAGATCGACGAGATCAAGGCGGGTTACGTCAAGATCGGATTCTCCGGAGAGATCGGCGATTCGGTAGACACCAAGACCGGCACCGGCGGCATCGAGCTTCGCGACGAAAGCGGATATACCGTCGACAACCCGTATTTTGAACTTTCGGAGACTTCTGCTTCCTATTCAGTGACGGTGATAAGGTCCAAGACAGTTCCGGTCAAGACCGCGTTCATCGGCGGAGCCTTCGATACCGGGCTTGCGACAAGCATAGTCCAGACTTCCGGCGGAGCGGAATTTTACAGCATCGAACTGACCGGCACGGCGTCGGCGCTTAAAGCGATCGACGAACTCGTGCTCAATGTCGACGAGACGACGATCGAATCGAAAAAGACCTTTACCATCAGCGAGATACAGACCAATCTTCCCGCCGGAGTCACGGACGGGAACGATATCCTCTCCAAAGCGGAAGTGACGGTCACGCTCCCGAAACTTCGCAGCCGCAGTTACACGCTTTCCGAAGCGAACGTGGTTGTGACCGAATTGCCGGAAGGCTATGATTTCAAGGTCGTGACAAAGATAAAGATAACGGTCATGGGCGCATCCGACGCGATCGGCGATTTTTCCGCCGACAGGCTCACCGCTTATATAGCGTATGACGGTTCCGGCGAAGGCGTATTTACCGCGATCCCGAGGATCGTCATCGACGAAGCTTTCACCGGCGGAGTATACGTCGCCGGAGAAATACCCGAAATTTCCTTCACCGTCTTTTTGACGGAGAAGAACTGACCGGAGAACGGACCAGGAAGGTGATAAGTTTTGAATAACCGAAAATGGCTGATCCACGAAACGGACAGCGAAAAATGCGCCCGGCTCGTTAAGTCGACAGGGCTTCTGCCGCTCACGGTAAGGCTTTTGCTCGACCGGGGTATGGACACGCCGGAAAAGATAAACGGATTTCTCGATAAATACGGTATAGTCCTTCACGATCCCATGCTTATGAAGGATATGGACAAAGCCGTCGCGAGGATCTCCGCCGCCATAAAGAACCGCGAGCATATCTGCATCTACGGCGATTACGACGTCGACGGAGTCACGAGTACCGTGCTTTTGTATACATACCTTCGCTCGAAAGGGCTCGAGTGCGAGTATTTCATACCCGAAAGACTTTCCGAAGGTTACGGTCTGAGCCTCCCGGTCATCGAAAAAATGAAGGGCAGGGTGGACCTTATAATCACCGTCGATACCGGCGTCACCGCGATAGCGGAAGCCGAATACGCGAAAAGCCTCGGGATCGATATGGTCATAACCGACCACCACTCCTGCCGCGACGTGCTTCCCGAAGCTGCGGCGGTAGTCAACCCCCACCGCGAGGACTGCCCCTATCCCTTCAAGAACCTCGCCGGCGTAGGCGTCGTATTCAAGCTTTTGTGCGCCCTGGAGGGCGATTCCGACGAGATTTTGTCGAGATACTCGGATATAATCGCAGTCGGCACCGTCGCGGACGTCATGCCGATCATCGGCGAGAACCGCCGCATAACCGCCGTGGGTCTTAAAAAACTCGCGGATACCGATAACATCGGACTTCTGGCGCTTATGCGCCGCGCCGGAGTTATAAAACCGAACGGCGTCAAAAAGGTCTCCTCCGCAACGGTAGGCTACGTCCTCGCTCCGCGTATAAACGCCGCCGGCAGGATCGCGTTCGCCTCCCGTGCGGTGGAACTTCTGCTTTCCGAAAACGAGGCGGAAGCCGATCTTATCGCGGAGGAGCTTTGCGAGATCAACAAACAGCGCCAGGCGACCGAGCAGAAGATCTACGATCAGGCGGTAGGTCTGATCGAGGAAAAATACACCCGCGACGCTTTCATCGTACTTGGCTATGAAGGCTGGCACCAGGGCGTTATCGGGGTCGTCGCTTCCAAGATCGCGGAAAAATATTCCCGTCCCTGCATACTCTTTTCTATAGACGGCGACACCGCGAAAGGCTCCGGCAGGAGCATAAAAGGCTTCTCGCTCATGGACGCGCTTTCCTCCTGCGGGGACATCCTTTCGGAATACGGCGGTCACGAACTCGCCGCCGGACTTTCGATCGAAAGCGGGCGGATCGACGAATTCCGCGAAAAGATCAACGCCTACGCGGCGCCCCTTATCAACGTCACCGATTCCTCGGTGCCGATCGAGATCGACTGCGAAGCCGACTTTTCGGATATCAGCGCGAAAGGGATAGAGGAACTCCTGCTTCTCGAACCTTTCGGGCTTGCAAATCCCCAGCCGGTGCTTCTCCTTCGCGGAGCCGTGATAAGCGGGCTTACTCCGCTTTCGATGGGCAAGCACATAAGGTTTCGCCTTTCCGGAAAGAACGGACAGAGCATCAACGCGGTCTATTTCGGCATGAGCGCCGATGCGTTCCCCTTCTGCGACGGCGACAGATGCGACGCAGTTTTCACCGCGGATATGAACGACTTCATGGGTAACCGCACACCGCAGCTTTTCATAAAATGTATCGCGCCTTCACAGGACGTGCTTCCCGTCGCGGAGGCGGCGGAGGCGGCTTACGAGCGGCTTTACAACGGCAGCGTTCAGCCCGGTGATGAAAAAGAGATCCCGAATCTTTCGGATTTCCGCACAGTGTTCCGCTATTTAAGGCGCACAGTCGGACACGACGGAAAACTCGTTTCCTTCTTCAATTCCAGGGAAAAGATGCTTCGCGAATATAACGAGGACATCTCGCCCTGCAAACTCCGTATCATCATCGACGTACTGGCGGAGCAGAAGCTTATCGAAAGGTTGCCGCACGGCTGTATCTCGGCGTTCGTAAAGATACTTCCCACCACCGAAAAGATCAATATCGACGATTCCGCGCTTCTCGCAAGGATGCGCGGCAACATCCGTTAAGGTTATATACCGGGACAAAACTATGCTTGAACAAGCGCGCGAACTGCTTGAGAACATAAAAAACTCCGGCAGTTACGACTATGACAAAATACTGAAAGCGTATAATTTCGCGGAAGCCTGCCATTCCGGGCAGAAAAGGATCTCCGGCGAGGATTACATCATCCACCCGGTATCCGTCGCCGCTATCGTTTTCGATCTTCAGCTCGACACCGATTCGATCTGTGCCGCTTTTCTTCACGACACCGTGGAGGACTGCGCCGACAAGGCGGATATCGCGACTATCAAAAAGGAATTCGGCGACGACGTCGCCGCGATAGTCGACGGCGTGACGAAGCTTATGCACATCCCCTTCGAGACGAAGCAGGACGAGAGCATCGAAAACCTTCGCAAAATGTTCCTTGCGATGAGCAAGGACCTCCGCGTTATATTCGTAAAACTCGCCGACAGGCTCCACAATATGCGGACGCTTTCGGTGAGGACCCCGGAAAAACAGCGTTCCATCGCCCTGGAGACTATGCACGTTTACGCGCCTCTCGCACACCGCCTCGGTATGCAGAAGATCAAGCAGGAACTCGAAACGCTGGCACTGTTCTATCTCGACCCGATAGGATACAAAGAAGTCAGCGACGACATCGAAAAACGCTACGGCGAGAACAAGGACTTCCTTGACAGAGCGACCGAGAAGGTCGTCGAAAGCCTCAACGCCTACAATCTTAAATTCTCCATCTCCGGCAGGGTAAAGACGATCTACAGCATCTACCGGAAGATGTACAACCAAAGCAAGAAGTTCGAGGAGATCTACGATTTCTACGCGATAAGGATACTCGTCGATACCGAGCTCGACTGTTATACCGCTTTGGGCATAATCCACGAGCAATTCAATTCCATCCCCGGCAGGTTCAAGGATTATATCTCCACCCCGAAGCCCAATATGTACCGTTCGCTCCATACGACGGTCATCGGCAAAGAGGGCATACCCTTCGAGGTGCAGATAAGGACCTGGGAGATGCACCGTATCGCCGAATACGGTCTCGCCGCGCACTGGAAATACAAATCCGGCGAGCAGGCGAAAGCCGATATCGACGCGAAACTCCAGTGGATCAGGACGCTTCTCGAGACCGAGAAGGACGAAGACCCGGATGAATTCCTGCGTCCCTTGAAGATCGACCTTTTCGAGGACGAGATATTCGTTTTCACCCCGAAAGGCGACGTTGTGAACCTCCCGAACGACGCGACTCCGATAGATTTCGCCTATGCGATCCACAGTGCCGTCGGCAACAAGATGATCGGCGCGAAGGTCAACGGCAGCATCGTCCCGATCGACACTATACTCCAGACCGGTCAGATAGTCGAAGTCCTCACCAGCGCCTCCTCCAAAGGCCCGAGCCGCGACTGGTTGAAGATCGCCCGTTCCGGCGAAGCCAAGAACAAGATCCGCCAGTATTTCAAAAAAGAGATGCGCGCCGAGAACATCGTCGTCGGCAAGCAGGAGATCGAACGCGAGCTCAAACGTTACGGAAGGCACTTCACCGAAGCCCAGAAGAACGAGGTCGTCAAAAACCTCGCCGCAAGGCTTTCGATGCCGGAAGCCGACGATCTTTACAACAATATCGGCTACGGCGGACTCAGCGTCGCGAAGATCGCCGCCAAACTCCGCGAGGAGTTTATGCGCGTCGTGTCTCCCGCAGTCGAGACTCCGCCGCAGGAACAGATACCCGCAAGGTTCGACAAGGTCGAGCGTTACGAGCGCGCCACCCATTCCAACGCCGAAAGCGTCATCGTCGACAGCGTGGAAGGCTGCACCGTCAAGTTTGCGAAATGCTGCAATCCGCTTCCCGGAGATTCCATTATCGGATATATCACCCGCGGTCACGGCGTTTCGATCCATAAATACGATTGCCCGAACGCCCAGCTCGGATTATCGCGCGAGGACGAGAAGGACAGATGGATCGTCGCCTCCTGGTCTGAAAAAGCGGCGAAACAGGAACGCGGCGATTATGAAGCCATGCTTAACGTCACCGCGGCTTATTCTTCGCATATAATCGCCGACGTCACCATCGCGCTCAACGATATGCACGTCGCGGTCACTTCGATCTCCACCCATGACAATTCCGGCGAGATACTTATCAACGTCGGCGTGAAATGCAGCGGAGTGGAACACCTTAAAAAGATAATAACCGGACTTCACAGGATCAAAAACGTCCGCGAAGTCACAAGAGGAAATACATGAGAGCAGGCGTTCAAAGGGTTCACGGCGCGAAATGCGCCGTCGGCGGCGAGGTCGTATCCGAAATAAAGGAGGGGCTCGTCGTTTACGTCGGAGTTTATGACGACGACACCGAAGAGGATATGAAAAAGCTGGCGAAGAAGGTCGTCGGGCTTCGCGTTTTCACCGATGAAAACGGAAAAATGTCGCTTTCTTCCGCAGACGTCGGCGGGAGTGTTATGCTCATTTCCAATTTTGTGCTGTGCGGAAGGCTCAAAAGCGGGTTCCGCCCCGACTGCACGCACGCCGCGCCTTATGAAAAGGGGCATGAAATGTTCGATTCGCTCGCCTCGGAAGTCGCGCTTTCGCTCCCGACGGTCACCGGCGTCTTTGGCGCTCACATGGAGATCGAAGTCAGGAACAACGGCCCGATCAACGTCATTATCGACACCCGCGATCTTAAAAAATGAAGATATATATCGACAACACTTCCGGATATCTCAACGACTACTATTTTCAAACGCTCTGCCTGCTTTATTTCCCCGGCGAGAAGTTTTCACCGGAGGACGAGGGCGTCAACGCCGCGTGGTTCGCCGTAAAGCCGGCAGGCTGCGACGGAAAGACGTTTCACGCAAGCGTTAAGTTGAAAGCCGGCGACAGATATTCCGAGGCGGAATTCGACGGAACCGGTTATACGCCGGTGCTCCCGCTCGACGGCGATTTTTACGCCGCGAACGCGCTTGGCAAGGCGTTCCTCGAAGCCGGCATGAAGCTTTTCGGCTTCGGGCTTCCCTGGGGTTACCTCACCGGGCTTCGCCCCGTAAAGCGCGCGAAGTATTATCTCGACAGAGGGTATTCCGACGGAGAAGTTATGGACCTTTTCACAAGGGATTATTCTGTCTCCGCCGAAAAAGCCGGGCTTTCCGTCGAAACGGCAAGGACCGAGCAGACGATGCTTGCAGGCGTTTCCGAAAGGGCGTGCGGCCTATACGTTTCGATCCCGTTCTGCCCGACGAGGTGCGATTACTGCTCCTTCGTTTCTTACAGCAACGACAAACTCTTCGCGCTTATCCCCGATTACCTCAAAAAACTCCGCCGCGATATAAAGCTTACCGGCGAACTTATAAAGGACCTCGGGATGGACCTCCGCGCGATATATATCGGCGGCGGCACTCCCTCGATCCTCACTCCTTCGCAGATCGACGGTCTTCTGACCGTGATCGAAGAAAGCGTCGATATTAAAGACGGTACCGAGTTCACCTTCGAAGGCGGACGTCCCGATACGCTCACGGCGGAAAAACTGCGCGCCGTGAAGGCGCACGGCGTCGGCAGGATAAGCATAAATCCCCAGTCGACCGACGACAAAGTGCTTGAAAACATCGGCAGGAAGCACACTTCTGCGGATTTCTTCCGCGCCTGCGAGACGGCGTCTGCGGTCGGGTTCGGCTGTATCAATGCCGACCTTATCGCCGGGCTTCCCGGCGACGGCGGCGAATGCTTCAAAAAAAGCCTCGAAGACGTTATTTCTTTAGGCTTCGATAACATCACTGTCCACACGTTAAGCATAAAAAACGCCGCCCCGATAAGATTTATCGGCGACGGGTTCTACGATCCTCGCGGCAGGCTCGCACGGGAAAGCGTCGAATACGCGCGCAAAAGGCTTGCTCAGGCGGGACTTTACCCTTATTACCTCTATCGCCAGAAGAACACCGTCGGCAACGCCGAGAATACCGGCTTTTCGGTAAAAGGGAAGGAAAACCTTTACAACGTGCTTATGATGGAGGAATACTCCACCGTATTCGCCTGCGGAGCCGGAGCCATAACCAAGTTGGTCAGCGCCGACCGGAGCCTTATCCGCCGTCTTCCGTTCCCGAAGTACCCCTTCGAGTACCTCGGCGGCGACGACGTCGGGGTCTGGCGCGAAGCCGCCATGGAGTTCTTCGCCTCCGACAGAAAAGGAGAATGACCTTTGAAAGATATAAGCGCCGTTATCAAAGCCGACGAGCGCCGCTATGACGGCATCCTTAAAAAGACCGCGAAGGATATCTGCGAAAGCGGCGTAAAGGCGGTATTCATAAGCGGCGGCTCCTGCGCCGGCAAGACCACTACGACAAAAAAGCTCTGCCGCTGTATCGAAAAATACGGCAGGACCTGTCACATCGTCTCGCTCGACGATTTTTACCGCAGTTACGGCGAAAGCGTTTATCTCCCGGACGGCACGCGCGACGTCGAGACGGTGAACAGTCTGCGGATCGACCTCGTCACGTACGCTCTTTCGGCGATACTCGAAAACCGGACGGCAAGCATACCGCTTTTCGATTTCAAGACTAAGGAAAGGACCGACAGCCACCGCGCGATATCCCCGCGTGAAGGAGATATCACCGTCATCGAAGGGCTGCACGCGCTGAATCCGCTTATCCTTTCAAAAGGGTTTTTGAACGCCG
>JAGAAM010000120.1 GCA_017615235.1 Clostridia bacterium | reverse complement strand
ATCCGAAAAACTGTTCTCCCTCCAACCCTTGACGGAGGAGGAGACGGAAGCATTCGATTTTTACGTTTCCTGTGGCGTTTTCGGCACTTTCACGATCTCCGTCGGGCAGAATATCCAAAGGAACGGCGGCGGTTTAAAAGGCAAACTGAAATATATTAAAGACCGCCTTATCCTTCCGGAACGCGATTGAAAGTTCCTCTTTCCTGTCTATTATAAACACAAATGGCTGCGCCCGGTGCTGGTCGTCAAGCGAGTTTTCAAGTTGCTTTTCAAAAGCACGCGCCACTTCTTCCGGGAATTAAAAACCATCGCGACCCATTAATCGGAATAAAAAAGCGGGGACGAACCGATCGTCCCCGTTTTTCATCATTCAGTTTTCAAACGCTTTTTTGATTATCCCTTCAAAAAGCGCCCTGCGGTTTTCCATATCCCGTACGAGCTTCATCTGCGTCCGTGCGCGTACAAGGTTCTGCCCCTCGAACGAGGTGCGGAAATACACGTCGCCTTCGAGGTAATCGGTAAGGAATCTCATCCCGCATTCATAGGTCATCATTATCGCGCCGTCGTGGAGATATTCAAGCTCCGCCGGCGTGATGCTTTCTTTAAGCTCGGAAAGGAAACCGTTCGCGTATTCTTCATATAGTTCCGGTACGCAATAGACTTTTGCAAGGTCTTTTTCGTCCTCAGCCGCGGAAGAAGCGCCGAAACGTATGCTGTCGCCGAAATCGTAAAGCATCGAACCGGGCATTACGGTATCGAGGTCGATAACGCAGATACCTTTCCCGGTCGCGTCGTCGATCATAACGTTGTTGAGCTTCGTATCGTTGTGGGTGGCGCGCGTCGGGATCGTTCCGTCTGCAAGCCTTTTCGTGATGGTATCGCAGTAATCGCCGCGGGATCTGAAGAATTCGATCTCGTCTTTGCAATCCGCGCTCCTGCCGAATCTGTCGGCTTCAAGCGCGTTTATGAAGTTCTGATAACGCTTCGGCGTATAATGGAAAAACCTTATCGTTTCGTTAAGCTTTGTCGCGTCAAAACCCGCTAAAAGGTTCTGAAACCTGCCGAAAGCCCTTGCCGATTCGCCGAACATCCCTTTGCGCTCCGCACGGTTATAACAGGTCGCGCCGGTGATGAAAAGGTACATCCGGTAAACTCCGCTATCGTCGCGGAAAAGGTATTCGCCTTTTGGCGTTTTTAAAAGCGTAAGCGTCTCGCGGTCGGGATCGCCGCCGTTTTTCGTGATTATCCCGCGCAGGTATTCTGTCACGGAGGCTATATTGTTTATCAATCCGTCCGGATCTTTAAAGATATCCGTGTTGATCCTTTGTAATATATAATCCCGTCCGTCGATCCTTACGCGGTAGGTAAGATTGATATGTCCGTTTAATATCTGCTCGACCTCTTCGATATTGCCGTCCGGGAAAAAACCTTTGCCTGCATTTTTAACGTCGTTTATGCTTATCATTTCCATAACTCCGCCGGATAAGTTCCGTTTTCGATCGAGCGTTTAATGTGCTCCACTACCGTTTCGCGGTCTTCTTTGTAGGTCACGCCGTACCATTTCGCGTCGGTGCGCAAAACTTTCGCGCCGTTGCCGCTCGCTGCGAGATATTTCTTAACCGCTTCGGGTAGATAGAATTCCTTTTTAAGTTCGTCTCCGCCGGAAGAAAGGAAGTTTTTGAATTCCCCGTAAGCGTAGCCGAAAAACTCTTTAGGGAGTCCCCAGCAGTTCATCGATACGACGGAATCCTCGTCGATCGGATTCCATTCGTCGTTGTCAAAATAAACCGTTTTGCCGTCTACGCCGCGTTTTATCTTCGTGCGCTCGATAATGTCTGTAAGCATCCCGTTTTCGTCGACAAAGCATTCCCCGCGGGATACTGTGCCGTTCTCGGTCAGCGTGTTTTTAAGGACGTAACCCGCCATACAGCAGGCTTTTTCGCCATTGTCGCGGAGATATTCCGCGATCGCTTCAAAACTTTCTCTGCCGTAAAAATCGTCGGCGTTGACCGCCGCGAAACTTTCTTTTATCATATCTCTCGCGGCAAGAACGGCGTGCGCCGTACCCCATTGCTTGACGCGCCCTTCCGGGACCTTGAATCCGTCCGGGAGGTCGTTAAGATCCTGAAACGCGTATTCGACCTTTATCTTTTCGCCGATGCGGTTGCCGACAGTCTCGCGGAAGATATCGTGGTTTTCTTTTTTTATAACGAAAACGACTTTGCCGAATCCTGCTTTTGCCGCGTCGTAAACCGTGTAATCAAGTATAAATTCTCCGTTCGGACCGATCGGGTCGAGCTGTTTCAGCCCGCCGTAGCGGGAACCCATTCCCGCCGCCATAACAAGCAATACCATAACCATTCTCCTGAAATCGCTTAATGTTATATACTTTCCAATTGATTCTATCGCAATTAACTCCGTTTGTAAAGTGTTTGGCGGAATTATATTGACTTTTACGCAAAATAAAGTATAATATTTTTTACATCTCGCTAAAAAACGGAGGTATAAGTATGGAAAACACCAAACGCGCCGTCAATATCGGAGTTATCGGTCTCGGATCACGCGGAGGTCCGCTTCTCAAGGTCGTTCTGCTTCCTATGTGGGAGCACGGGCTTCTGAACATAACCGCCATCTGCGATCTTTATCCCGACCGTGTCGAGGAAATGGCGATCGCCGTCGAGGAAAAGACCGGCAAGCGCCCCTTATGTACGACCGACTGGCACGAAGTCGTCAATAACGATAACGTCGAAGCCGTGCTGGTGCTTTCCGCCTGGGAATCCCACATCGAGCTTTGCATCGCCGCTATGAAGGCGGGCAAGTTCGTAGGTACCGAAGTCGGCGGCGCTTACAGCGTTTACGACTGCCACCGCCTTGTCACCGCATATGAGGAGACCGGCGTTCACTGTATGATGCTGGAGAACTGCTGTTACGGCAGGCGCGAGCTTATGGTGCTCAATATGGTCCGTAAAGGGCTTTTCGGCAGTATAGTTCACTGCGACGGCGGCTATATGCACGACCTCCGCGACGAGATCGTCAACGGCGATATCAACCGCCATTACAGACAGCGCAATTACCTCCTCCGCAACTGCGAGAATTATCCGACCCACGAATTAGGACCGATAATGCAGGTGCTCGACATCAACCGCGGCAACCGCATGGTCAGCCTTAACGCCGTTGCTTCCTGCTCGCGCGGGCTTCACGAATTCGCCGTCGAACACCGCGGCGCCGATTCGGATATCGCAAAACGCGTTTTCGCACAGGGCGATATCGTCACTACGATGATCCGCTGCGCCAACGGCGAGACGATCCATCTCGTCCTCGATACCACGCTTCCGCGCATCTATTCCCGCGGCTTTACGGTTCGCGGAACGAAAGGTATGTATTGCCAGGACGGCGATTACGTTCACCTTGACGGCGAAAGCGAATTCGCTTCGCTCGGCTCTAAGCTCCACAACGCGAACAACTACGAGGAAGAATACGAGCACCCGATCTGGAAAGAATACAGCAAGAACCCGATCGGCGGCCACGACGGCATCGACTGGCTCGTTTATAACGCGTTTATCGAATCCGCGCGCGACGGCGTGACTCCGGCGATCGACACCTACGATACCGCAACGCTCATGTGCATCTCCTCGCTGAGCGAACAATCCATCGCCGCCGGCGGCGCGCCGGTCGGCATCCCGGACTTCACGCACGGTATGTGGATCGAACGCTCCGAGCGTCCGGAGGAAAAATCCGGCTTTTATTCGCTTCGCTAAGCACATAAAAACGATCATTCTATATAATAATAGGAAGAGGACCTTCATCAAAGCCCTTTTGTCCGACACCTGAACGGTATTTTAAAACTTTTT
>JAGAAM010000119.1 GCA_017615235.1 Clostridia bacterium | reverse complement strand
CTGTTAAAACTGGGCATCCCCCAGCCGGAGGGACGCGCGGTCACTTCGGTGGACGAAGGACTGAGAGCGGCTCGGGAGATCGGTTATCCGGTCCTGGTCCGCCCGAGCTTCGTCCTCGGCGGCAGGGCGATGCAGATAGTCGCCAGGGAAGCCGATCTTCACAGTTATTTAAAGACCGCAGTGGAGATCGACGAAGACAAGCCCGTGCTCGTCGATAAATACATCCGCGGCAAGGAGCTTGAAGTCGACGCCGTCTGCGACGGGACCGACGTCTTCGTCCCCGGGATAATGGAGCTCGTCGAGCGCACCGGCGTGCATTCCGGCGACTCGATAAGCGTTTATCCCACTTTCAGCGTATCGGATAACGTAAAAAAGACGATCCTCGACTACACGAAAAAATTAGGGCTCGCCATCGGGATAAAAGGGCTTTTCAACATCCAGTTCATCGTAGCGCCTGACGAAAGCGTCTATATCATCGAGGTCAACCCGCGCTCCTCGCGCACCGTGCCCTTCCTTTCAAAATCTACCGGCTGGCAGATCGCGGATATCGCCACTTTCGTAATGCTCGGAAAATCGCTTCGCGAACAGGGCATAACGCAGGTCTATCCTCCCGAAAAAAAGCGTTTCTGCGTCAAAGCCCCGGCGTTTTCCTTCTCCAAGCTCCATGGTATGGATTCCTACCTTTCGCCGGAAATGAAATCCACCGGCGAGGCGATAGGTTACGACTCCACGCTCCACCGCGCGATGTATAAGGCGCTTGTCGCTTCCGGACTTTCGCTCCCGAACGGCGGGACGGTCGTCGTTTCGCTTGCCGACGAGGACAAGGCGGAGGGACTTCCGCTCATAAAACGTTTTTACGACATCGGGTTCGGCATCGAGGCGACGATAGGCACCGCCGTATATTTCAAACAGCACGGCGTCCCGGCGAAGATACTCCGCAAGCTCAACGAGGGCAGCACAGAGATACTCGACGCCATCCGCGCAGGCCGAGTCTGCTACGTCATAAACACCCGCGCCGTTCTTTCCGGCGTCCATTCCAAAAACGGAGTCGCGATCCGCAACTGCGCCGTCGAAAACGGCGTGACCTGTTTTACCTCGCTCGATACCGTCCGCGTACTGCTCGACGTCCTGGAGGAGCTCACCATCCCGGTCTCGACGATAGATGAAGCGTGAGACTTATATCAAAGCCGCTTTTGATAAGCGGCTTTAATTTTGTGCATATTATCGTAAAACGATAAATAATAGTTGACAAACGAGAAAAGTGGGGTTATAATGCAGTCAGATAACAAACGGAGGCATTTTTATGGATCACAAAAAAATCTCGGTATTGCTCAAAGCCGTCATAACAGGGATGGCGATCTGCGGAGCGGCGGTGTTCGCCTATATCATACCGTTCTGGGGCAAAGAAATAGTCGATTCGTCGCCGGAGCTTGCGAAATTTTACTGGCCGTGGGTCATATTCAGCTGGATAGCCTGCGTGCCCTGCTACTCCGTGCTCGTGTTCGGCTGGAGGATAGCGACTTCTATCGGAAAGGACCGCCCGTTCACCGTCAAAAACGCCGTTTATTTGAAACGCATCGCGCTTATGGCGGTCATCGACGCCGCATTTGTGTTCGTCGGGAACCTCGCGCTGCTGATCGCAAACCTCAACCATCCCGGCGTGGTGCTTATCTTCAACCTTATCGAATTCTTCGGAATAGCGTTCGCCGTCGCATCCGCCGCGCTTTCGCACCTCGTCCGCAAAGCCGCCGTCCTGCAGGAAGAATCCGATCTCACGATCTGAGGTGGCGTTATGGAAGGCAATATAGTTTTCAATATCGACGTGATGCTCGCGAAGCGAAAAATGAGCCTTACGGAGCTTTCCGACCGCGTAGGGATCACCATAGCGAATATGTCGATACTTAAAACCGGAAAAGCGAAAGCCGTCAAGGTCTCGACTCTTGCGAAAATGTGTGAAGCGCTCGACTGTCAGCCCGGCGATATACTCGAATACCGCGCTCACTGCGAGGAGAACAAATGAAAAAAGTTTTTGCGGTTTTGATATTTGCCGCGATATTCGCGCTTTCGCTTTGTTCCTGCGGGATCCAATACAGGGAAACCGATTTCGGCGACGAAGAGGCGGTGATCGTCGTCGAGACCTGCAGGGGACCGGACTTTGACTTCGAGGACGGACCCGAGCCCGAAACGAAGTTCTGGGCGATAGCGTCCGGCGGACGCACGAAGAAATGCGATCCCGTCACTTTCGCGGAGACCGGGGTTTTCGAAGTCCCCTTTGACTGCCTGCAGATCCCAGAAAGTAACGGATCGGGGTACGGTACTCACTTCCTTCGGATCGCGCTTACCGGCAAGGACGGCAGAAATATCGAGCCCGACGGTACGCTCCTCGAGATCCTCGGCGAAGTCGATAAGATCGAGCACGCTTTTTTAGCCGTAAAGATATTCCGCTGCGGTGAGGATCATTTCGTCTTCGTCGAGCTTAACGTCAATATGTGGGATCCTTGCGAGGTATATTATTACCGTGCCGACACAAAAACGCTTTACGATCTTTACGTTTTCGACGGCGAGCAAGTCAAAAACGTTGCAGTCGTTTCTCCGGAGCGCCTGCACCGGATCGGTTCCGACTGAGGCGATCTGCGAAGGCAAAAAGCGCGTTCTGCGCGAACTGAGTGAAAAACCGGAGAATGGCGCGAAAACAGCCTTCAAACCGCCGTGTACGAACGAGGAGTAAAACGATATGGACAAAACAAAAAAGCGCAAAGCCGCCGTGATATCGATCGGAGTCACGTTAACGGCAGTTACTTTTATCGCAACCGTTGTTCGGACGATCTATGGTATTAAAAACGAAGCGTCCGATCCTATCGATAAGAGATTAATTGTTCTCGCTTATCTTTTCCTGATCTTCCCTATAGTATTGGAAGAACTGTCTTTGTTCAGAAGTGTGTATAAACTTCTCTTCTTTCACCCGCGAAAAAGTGCAAAAGTTTGTTATATTATTTCCTCCGTTCTTGTCGTGGCCGCTTTGATCTTTCAGGCGTTGGTCTTAACTGAAGTTATCACGAAAGATATTTACCCGGACGGCCCTGTCGCGGCAAGCTCGCGCTTTATCGTATTGCTTCTCTTGACAGAGTGGTCTGCTATCATAGCGTCTTTTGTATTGGGAAGCATCAGAAAACAGAAAAGTACGGCGGATCAGGGGCAAAACGATGATAATCCCGCCTTTTTACCGCGCGGATGAAAAGATTATTGAGTTTTTCCGGATGGGTGACGAAATGCTTTATTTCGTCGTTTATATATTTATATATTTGAACGACAAATAAGGAGGAAAAAAGATGAAAAAGATCATAGCGTTGATCCTCGTTTCTTTGTTCGCACTGACGGCGCTTGTTTCCTGCGGCGTAACTGATGATCCGCACGCGGCTTCCGGCGATCCGTCGGATATCCCGTACGCAAGCGAGAGCGTGACAATATACTCAGTAAGCAATACCAGCTTCGGAAAGCGCATCAGCCTTAAACGCATCGCCGGTTCCGGGACAGCGCACAGTATTATAAGCTCCCTGAACGGCATGGCGGAAAACGGCGAACTGACGGACGGAGTATCCGACGCGGAATTCGATATCGAAGCCGACGGCGAAGAAATCCCGGTCGAAATTTCGACTTATTGGATAGAAGCCGGATCGGTCATATACCGCATCGATCCGCAGTTCGATGCGATCTGGCGCGTGGATGGTTTCTACGGCAAGGGTTACGGCATGACGATCCCCGAAGGTTTCCGGGAATTGATCGTGAACGCTTGGTATTACTATCCGTACGATTATTACTCCGCGGCCTATACGTCATCCACCGGGGAGATAACCGTCACGCACACTTTCGCCGCGGAATCGGACGTCACGATAGACGTCGAAAGCATAACGCTCGTTTCGGAACGGGAGTATCCCGAAAACCCGAGCAGGATCGTTCTGAAACTGACGTCGGCCGTCGATAAAACGGTAAACCTCGGCGTGAGCAGCTATCAGAGCGACGACAACTTAGGGGACGATAGCGGCGCGACCGTCGAACTCAAAGCCGGAAAGCCGAAACTTGTGGAAATGACTTTTTACAATTTCACTTATTATTCATACTGGCTCGACGTCAGCGCGGGGAACACGTTTTTGCATATCCTGATAAACCCGAATTAAAAGCAAAAAACAAAAAGCGTTCCGGATTATGACCGGGACGCTTTTTGCGTGTTGAATATAATCAGTTTTCGATCGTATACGGCTTGCCGTTTTCGTCGAACGCAAGCCCGAACTGAGAAGACGAATCGTTTATCTTTTTAAATATCGCCTCGGCTTTTTCGCCGGTCGCGGGGGTGGGCTGATAGTTGTTTTTGCTGTCCACGCTGCTTATGCGGCAGGGGATGACGGTAAAGTCAGCGTCCTCCTCAAGCACTCCGTCGACGAAGGTGAACGTCTGCTGGACGATCATGCAGTCGTAATCCTTCGGATTCTTGTTGCATCCGTAGGAGAAATTGCCCAGGGCGTAGCAGATATATTTTCCCTTGTAAAGCTGGATGCCCTGAACGACGTGCGGATGGTTTCCGATGACCATATCCGCGCCCCAGTCGATGCAGTGCCTGCCTATCGACTTCTGTTCGTCGGTGATGCTGTACCAGTAATCGTTGCCCCAGTGAACGCAGGCGAGCACGAGATCGCAATCTTCGCGAAGCGTTTCTATCCCGGCTTTAAGGAATTTTTCGGCGCGTTTCTGTCCGTCGTAACGCGCGTTGACCGATACGAAGCCGATCTTTATCCCCTTGACCTCGTATCTGCCGAGCACGTCTTCGCACGCCCATACAATCCCGGCGTCCTCCGTCAGTTCGACGGTCTCGTCGAACCCTTCCTGGCCGTAATCCTTGTTGTGGTTGTTGCCGAGCGTGAGCGCCTCGATGCTCGAACCGGAAAGCACGCCTATGTATTCCGGCTTGCCCTTGTGGTTCCATTTCTTGGCGTAAGTTCCGCCGTAGCGGTAGTTATAATAGGTCGTCTGCAGGTCCGTGGAGTTCGTGAGCGAACACTCGAGGTTCACTATCGAAAAATCGTCGTTTACGAAAATATCCCTCACGTTATCGAAAAAGAAATCCACTCCCTTTTTATCGTATACTTCGTCGAAGGAGTTCGTATAGGTGTGCTTCTGATTGGTGCCGAGCGCGCAGTCGCCCGCCGCCGTCACGGTTATCGTGACGATCTCCGGCTCCGGTTCGGATGATTCCTCCGGCCCGGCGCTTTCGGCTTCGGAGGGTGCGGAG
>JAGAAM010000118.1 GCA_017615235.1 Clostridia bacterium | reverse complement strand
GACGTTGTTCTCGCCCAGTCCTCCGCACGCCTCGCAGGCGCCGGCGGGGTTGTTGAAGGAGAACATACGCGGAGTGAGCTCGCCTATCGAAACGCCGTGAGTTTTGCAGGCGTAGTTCTGGGAAAAGGTCATCTCGTTGTCGTCGGAGTTTTCGTCGGGAAGGAGTATTTTTATTATCCCGTCGGAAAGTTTCGAAGCGGTCTCGATGCTTTCCGCAAGGCGGGAATCGACGCTGCCGTGGCGCATGACGAGCCTGTCGACGACTATATCGACGTCGTGCTTGACGTTCTTGTCGAGGTCGATCTTCTCGGAAAGGTCGTACATGTTCCCGTCCACGCGGACGCGGACGTAACCGCTGCGTCGGGCGTCGTCGAAGACCTTTTCGTGCATACCCTTTTTGGCGCTCACTACCGGCGCGAGCACCATAAAGCGCACGCCTTCGTCGAGGGCGCTTATCCTCTCGACGATCTCGTCGACCGACTGCTGTTCGATCACCTCGCCGCAGACCGGGCAATGCGGAACGCCGATCCGGGCGTAGAGCAGACGTAGGTAATCGTATATCTCCGTCGTCGTGCCGACGGTGGAACGCGGATTGCGCGAAGTCGTCTTCTGGTCGATGGCGATAGCCGGAGAAAGCCCCTCGATCTGATCGACGTCGGGCTTGTCGAGCTGTCCTAAAAACATACGCGCGTAGGAAGAAAGCGATTCCACGAACCGCCTGTGTCCCTCGGCGTAGAGAGTGTCGAACGCGAGCGACGATTTGCCGGAGCCCGAAAGCCCGGTGAACACGACGAATTTATCGCGCGGGATCTCCAGATCGATATTTTTAAGGTTGTGTACGCGTGCTCCGCGAACTTTGATTCTATCTGACATATTATTACTCCTTGAAAAGCCGTTACATCAAACGCCTTATCCTGTCGCGCAGGACCGCCGCGGTCTCGAAGTCGAGGTCCTTCGCGGCGCGTTTCATATCTGCGGTGAGCTTTTCGATAAGCTTTCTCTTCTTTTCGGGGGTGAGTTTACCCTTCTCCGCTCTGTCGGTCTCCGCTATGTCGACCGCGGAGGTGACGGAGATCGGGTCGCGTATATCTTTTATGATCGTTTTGGGGATGATGCCGTGCTTTTCGTTGTATTCGCTCTGTATCCTGCGTCGGCGTTCGGTCTCCTTTATCGCGCGGTCCATCGATCCGGTTACCGTATCGGCGTACATGATGACCGTGCCGTCGGCGTTGCGCGCCGCGCGTCCGATCGTCTGCACGAGCGAGATCTCGCTCCTCAAGAATCCCTCTTTGTCGGCGTCGAGTATGGCGACGAGCGAGACTTCCGGCAGGTCGAGCCCTTCGCGAAGGAGGTTTATCCCGACGAGAACGTCGAATTCGCCGGAGCGCAGTCCGCGAAGTATATCCATCCTCTCGATAGTGTCGATGTCGTAATGAAGATAGCGGCTTTTGATCCCCGAAAGCTCGAAAAATTCCGTAAGGTCTTCCGCCATTTTGCGTGTAAGCGTGGTGACCAGCACCCTCTCGCCGCGCTTCGTCCTTATGCGGATCTCGCCGGAAAGATCGTCGATCTGCCCTTTTGTCGGGCGGACGGTGACCTTCGGATCGAGAAGCCCCGTCGGACGGATTATCTGCTCGACGACCCTTGACGACTTCTCGCGCTCGTATTCCTTCGGCGTGGCGCTGACGTAGACCGTCTGTCCGCGTTTTTCCTCGAATTCCGGGAACTTCAAAGGGCGGTTATCGTAAGCCGAAGGAAGGCGGAAACCGTAATCGATAAGGTTCTTCTTGCGGTTGCGGTCGCCGGCTTCCATTCCGCGGAGCTGCGGGACCATGACGTGGCTCTCGTCGAGGAACATGATGTAATCCGACGGGAAATAATCCAGCAGAGTGTAAGGCGCGGTGCCGGGTTTCCTGCCCGACAGCACGCGGGAATAGTTCTCCACTCCGGAGTAAAAGCCTATCTCGCGGATCTGCTCGACGTCGAACATAGTGCGCTCACGGATGCGCTGGGCTTCAAGCAGCTTGTTCTGACTTTCGAAGAACGCGATCCTTTCGTCAAGCTCCGCGATTATCTCGTCGAGAGCGCGCTTGCGCGTCTCGGAGTTGGTCATATAATGGGTCGCCGGGTAGATCGGGATGTACGAAAGATCGGCGACGATCTCGCCGGTGACGGTGTTGATCTGGCTGATACGCTCGACTTCGTCGCCGAAAAGTTCGACGCGGACGGCGGCGGTATCGGTATTCGAAGGGAATATCTCCAGAACGTCGCCGCGGACGCGGAAGTTGTTGCGCTCGAAGCCGATGTCGCTCCTGCCGTACTGGAGCGAGACGAGCCTTTTGATGATATCGTCGCGGGAGATGACCTGTCCACGCCTTATCGAAAGCATCTGCGAAGCGTATTCCTGCGGATCGCCGAGCGAATAGATACAGCTCACCGAGGCGACGATTATAACGTCGCGCCGCTCAAAGAGCGCGCTCGTCGCCGAATGGCGGAGCTTGTCGATCTCGTTGTTGATCGAAGCGTCCTTTTCGATATAGATATCCTTGCCGGGAACGTACGCCTCCGGCTGGTAATAGTCGTAATAGGAAACGAAGAATTCCACCGCGTTATCGGGGAAAAGCGCCTTCATCTCGGAACAGATCTGCGCGGCGAGAGTTTTGTTTGGTTCGATGATGATCGCGGGGCGGTTCACGCGCGCGATGACGTTCGCCATCGTAAAGGTCTTGCCGGAACCGGTCACGCCCATAAGGGTCTGATCCCTGTCGCCGTTTTCGATGCCCTTTACCAGCGCGTCGATCGCCTGCGGCTGGTCGCCGGTCGGCGCGTACTCGCTGTGGATCCTGAAAGGCCTGCCGGCCGGTTTATTGCGATCTGTGTTCATCTTGTCTCCTGTCAATCCAGTCCCCTTCTTGCGCTCCCGCG
>JAGAAM010000117.1 GCA_017615235.1 Clostridia bacterium | reverse complement strand
TCGTTAGCCGACGACAGGATACTCGATTCGCTCGATATCGTCTCGCTCATTTCGGAGATCGACGATCACTTCGACGTCGTGATCCCTCCGGAGGAGATCATACCCGAAAACTTCAATTCCGCTTCCGCGCTTTACGACCTCATCTGCCGTCTCGCCGACGAATAATCAAAAGGGATAAAACGCCGAAATGCTCTTTACTTCACTGCCGTTCGTCTGCTTTCTGGCGGTCGTTCTGCTGCTTTATTACCTCGTCCCGAAGAAGACGCAATGGGGCTTTCTTCTGATCGCGAGCTACGCCTTTTACGCGATCGCCGACTGGCGCTATCTGTTTTTTATAGCGACGACGACGGTCACGGTGTGGTTCGCATCGGTCAGGATCGGAAGGCTTCACGGCGTCCAGTCCGCTTTCCTCGCGGAGCACAAATCCACGATGGGAAAAGCGGAAGTGAAGGACTACAAAGCAAAAATGAAGAAAAAACGTTTTCTTCTTTTGCTGTTCTGCCTTCTCTTCAACGTACTTATCCTTTCGGTGACGAAGTATACCAATTTCGTTATAAATAATATCAACACGTTTCTCGACGAGGCTTCCTCGCTCCGCGCGATCGATATGATCGTCCCTCTGGGCATATCGTTCTATACCTTCCAGTCTTTGGGGTATATGATCGACGTCTATCGCGGAAAGCAGGAGGCTCAGGGAAATTTATTCAAATTCGCCCTGTTCGTTTCGTTCTTCCCGCAGCTCGCACAGGGCCCTATAAGCCGCTATAACGACCTGGCGCCGACTCTGCTTGCCTCGCACCGCTTCGAGCGCAAGACCTTCTCCTACGGGCTTATGCGTATCCTGTGGGGCTATTTCAAGAAAGTCGTCATCGCCGACAGGATCATCAGCGGCGTGAAGGTACTTATCGCCGGACCGGAATACACCGGGCCGTACGTCTTTATCGCGATGCTGTTCTACGCCTTCGAGCTTTACTGCGATTTCACCGGCGGCATAGACATAACGATCGGTATCGCGGAGTCGATGGGCATCACGATCACGGAGAACTTCAATCTCCCGTATTTCTCCAAAAATATCAAGGAATACTGGAAACGCTGGCATATCACGATGGGCACCTGGTTCACCGATTACATCTTCTATCCCGTATCGGTGTCGGGCCCGATGCTCAAACTCACGAAGTGGTCGAAAAACCGCCTTCCGCGCTTTATCGCAAGGAGGCTCCCGGTCTATCTTTCGTCGCTTATCGTCTGGTTCGTGACCGGCGTATGGCACGGCGCGGCCTGGAACTTCATCGTCTGGGGTTTGATGAACTTCGTCGTGATAATGATCTCACAGGAGCTCGAGCCGCTTTATTCGCGTTTCCACAAGAGATTCCGCGTCAAAGGCAAAGCCCCCTACGAGGCGTTCCAGATCATCCGCACGGTACTGCTTATGTCGGCTATCAGGATGTTCGACTGCTACCGCGACGTCCCGCTGACCTTCAAAATGGTAGGCACGATGTTCACGACTTTCGACTTCTCGGTATTCACGAGCGGCGCTTTGCTCAAGATCGGGCTGTCCGCCTCGGATTATATCGTTTTAGGCGTTGGATTCGCCGTCGTACTGACGGTAAGCATCCTCAAACGCAAATACGGCAATGTGCGCGATCTGCTTTACAACAAACCCTTCGCCTCGTTCTATCAGGTAATGGCTGTTCTGCTGATCGTCATCCTCGTCTACGGCGCATACGGACGCGGATACGATTCCTCGCAGTTCATCTATCAGCAGTTTTAGGAGGCGGCTATGAAGAAACGTACCGTAAAACTCATCGCCGGTTCCCTCTGTTTTATCCTTTTCTGGGCTTCGGTGATCGTGATCATCCAGAAACTGCTCGTTCCCAAATACCAGACCGGCGTCGTCGAAGGCTCGATGGTCGAGGAATATTATGAAAACCCCTTCGGGCATGACGTCATAATGGTCGGCGACTGCGAAGTGTACGAGAGCGTATCGACTGTCGAACTTTACCGCAAATACGGCATTTCGTCCTATCTGCGCGGCAGCGCGCAGCAGCTGATATGGCAATCCTATTATCTACTCGAGGACGCGCTTCGGTACGAAACGCCGAAAGTCGCGGTCTTCAACGTCTATTCGCTCATCTATAACGAACCGAAGAACGAAGCCTACAACAGAATGTCGATCGACGGGATGACCTGGTCGATGACGAAGGTCGACGATATAAGGGCTTCGATGCTCGAAGACGAGCATTTCGAGGATTACGTTTTCCCGCTGTTCCGCTATCACGCCCGCTGGTCATCGCTGACCGACGACGACTTCACGCATATCTTCTGTAAGGACGAAGTGACCTTCAACGGATACTATATGCGGATCGACTCCATGCCTGCCGTCGAGGACGGATTCACTCCGGTAAGGCTTACCGATTACACTTTGGGAAGCAACGCGATGTCATACCTCGACAAAATGGCGCGGCTTTGCAAAGAAAACGGCGTCGAGCTTGTGCTTATCAAGGCTCCGATCCAGCATTTCAACGAATACTGGTGGGACGAATGGGACGCCCAGGTCGTCAAATACGCGGAGGAAAAGGGTCTGACCTATATCAACTTCATCCCGCTTTCCGATGAGATCGGGCTTGATATCTACGACAGCGACAAAGATGGATTCGCCGACACTTATGACGGCGGACTGCACCTTAATCTCAGCGGCGCCGAGAAGTTTTCGGACTATTTCGGGGCGTGGCTGAAAGAAAACTACGATCTCCCCGACAGGCGCGAAGACGAAAAAGTCGACGCCGTCTGGCAAAAGGTGACCGAAAATTACAACAACGAGATAATAAAACAACAAAACGAACTTGCGGAATACGGAAAGATCGTATCCCGCGCACCCGTAACTGAGGAGGAAACCGGACTTATGAAAAACTTTATCATCCTTGCCGTTCTCGCGATTCTCTGCCTTGCGCTCGTGGCCTGCGGCAACGGTAACCAGACAGTATCCGAAACGTCGGGCGAAGCGAATTCCGCCGCCGCCGAAAGCGGATCGGGACAGACCGTCAACGAGCTTAAAGGATTTTATTTCGCCGTCGGCGACACGAAGATCTATATCAACGCCGACATGGCTCCCATCCGCGAAGCGCTGGGCGAACCCGCCGCGTATCAGGAAAGCGAATCCTGCGCCTTCCAGGGCCTCGACAAAGTGTTCTCCTACGGTTCCTACTGGATCCGCACCTATCCGAAGGACGGCGTCGATTACGTCCTCTCCGTCGAGCTTAAGGACGACACCGTCTCCACTGCCGAAAAGCTTTATATAGGCGACAGCGTCGACAAAGTGAAAGAGATATACGGCGAACCGACCGTCACGAACGAAAACAGCCTCGTTTACGTCAAAGACGGCATCTGCCTGAATATCTTCCTCAACGAGAACAACCAGGTAAAAGAGATCAACTATATCGAGGAAACCAAATAAGCAGGGCAAACAAAAAACGCG
>JAGAAM010000116.1 GCA_017615235.1 Clostridia bacterium | reverse complement strand
GATAATGGGCTTTATAACGGCAGCCGTTGTCAACACACCGACGAACCAAATTTGATCAATAATAATTCTGAATTCTGAATTCTTAATTCTGAATTCATTTTTTCCGGAGGAAAAAATGCTCATCCTCGCAATCGAGTCCTCGTGCGACGAGACCGCAGCGGCGGTCGTTGAGGACGGACGGAATTTAATATCCGGCAAGGTCGCTTCGCAGATCGACATACACGCCGTTTACGGCGGCGTGGTGCCGGAGATCGCCTCGCGCGCGCACACGGAGGCGGTCTGCGGTGTCGTTCAGGCGGCGCTTGACGAAGGCGGGCTGACGCTCGAAGATATCGACGCGATAGCCGTGACCAACGCGCCGGGGCTTATCGGCGCTCTGCTGACCGGCGTTTCCTACGCCAAAGGGCTTGCCTACGCCTCGAAAAAACCGCTTATCCCGGTGCATCACATCCGCGGCCACGTCGCGGCGAATTATCTTGTCCATAAAGACCTGAAACCGCCTTTTACCGCTCTCGTAGTGTCGGGCGGCCATACCTCGCTGATGCGGGTCAACGGTTACACCGATTATGCCCTTATCGGCTGCGCGCGTGACGACGCGGCGGGCGAGGCTTTCGACAAATGCGCGCGCGTGCTCGGACTTCCCTATCCCGGCGGCGCGGCTATGGACAGGCTCGCTTCGCTCGGCGACCCGGACAAATACAAGTTCAACGCCGGCTCGATCGACGGATCGGATTACGATTTCACCTTTTCCGGCCTCAAGACCGCGGTGATAAACCTCGTGCACTCCGAGCTCCAGCGCGGTCGGGAGATTGACGACGCGTTCCGGGCTGACGTCGCCGCTTCGTTCACAAAAAGCCTCGTCGGCGCGATCACTTCCCGTCTAAAGCTTTATCTCACCCGCGAAGGAGCGACGGATATCGTTCTGGCGGGCGGCGTGGCGGCAAATTCCCACCTGCGCGAAGCTTTGACGAAGACGGCGCAAAGCTTCGGCGCGAAGCTTTATATGCCTCCCTTATCGCTTTGCGGCGACAACGCCGCGATGATCGGAGCGCAGGCTTTTTACGAATACAAAGCCGGGACGAAAGCCGGGCTTTCGCTCAACGCCTACGCCACGAAAGAGGTATAAATTTTATCGATATTTTTTAGCAAAAAGCGCTTCAAAATCAATAAATTTTATATAGATAAAACGGGGCTAAAACCCCGTTTTTCGGATTATTCATAATACCGTTTTGTTAATATTCATCAGGTTTACGGATAATTTATAGAACATAATGTCGCGTAAATAATTGTGGATAACCGTGTGGAAAAAGTGGATTACTTTACCCCTCTGTGACAAAAACCGCGCAAAAACAGCCCCTTTTTCCAATAAAAATGTGGAAAACTATGTGGATAATGTGCAAAAGCCGACTGAAATAATAAAAAAGTCCGCCCGGTTATGTAAACCCGGCGGATGTATAAAAAGGTATTCGCGTATTGAATTTTAATCAATGTATATTCACAGTTTGAGATCCCTCTCGCCCTTTAAAAATTTTATCGATCTTTCGATCGAATCGCGGGAGTTGCCCCAGGGTATATCGTCGGAAGCGTAATCGAATTTCCGGCAGAAAAGCGAGACGTCGTCCTTGAGCGAGGCGAGGTAGTTTTCCGCCTTTTCGCAAAGCGCTTTCGAGAATAGTTTCGCGCCGTCTTTCGGCAAAACCGACCCGGCGGCGATTAGCGCGCGGTGGTGCGGAAGGCAGAAGCAGGGAACGGCGTCGAACTTTTCGCGGAAGGACTTCTCCTCGTCGTAAAGATAAGCCGCGGTGACGTACATTTTGGCGATCTTTTCGTCGATACGGTCGCAGACGTAGCAGGAATCGTTCAGTTTTTCGATGCGTTTGGACCTTTTCGCACCGATATCGCGCGATAAAAAGTTTCCCGGCTTTATATCGCTTTTAAGTTCTTCAAGGTGGCTTTCGAGGATCAGCGCGAGCCCCAGCTTGTTGTTGCCGGCGCGCATCATCGCGTAATGCCTGCCGCAAAAACCCTTTTCGTTGGTGATCTTACGGACGTCGGGCTCCATCATCGAAGCGCCCAGGATAAGATCGAGCTCCTCTTTTTCAAGCTTTTCGTAAAGGGCGCAGAAGGGGCACCTGCCGGCGCTTTTTTCAAAGGCTTCGGTGACCGGGATCGTATAGATATGTTCTTTCAATTTTTTACCTCCGGAGTTGAAAAATGACCGTTACAAAGACCGAAAACGGAATATTGCTTTCAAATATCGGGTGTTTCGACCCTTTCGTTTCCTGCGAATGCGGCCAGTGCTTCCGGTTTTTGAAGATATCGGATCACGAATACCGCGTTTTCGCCGGATCGCGCGCGGTGACCGTCAAAAAACTCGGCGGCGACTGGCTTTTCACCGGTACGGATAAAGAAGGATTCGACGGATTCTGGCGCGCTTACTTCGACCTTGACCGCGATTACGCGAAGATAATCAAGGGTTTTTCGCGGGATAAACATTTAAGCGAAGCCGCGTCGTCCGGGAGCGGGATAAGGATATTCCGCCAGGACCCCTGGGAAACGCTCGTATCCTTCATAATCTCGCAGAACAACAACATCCCGCGCATAAAGAAGATAATCTTCGCGCTGTGCGAGCTTCTCGGCGAACCGGCGGAGTCGGGGACGTATTCCTTCCCGACGCCGGAAGCGATAGTAAAAGCCGGCGTCGAAGGCCTTGCGCCGATAAGAAGCGGGTTCCGCGCGAAATACATAGTCGACGCCGCCCAAAAGACGCTTTCCGGCGCGATCGACCCCGAAAAAATACGTAAAATGCCCTATGAAGAAGCGCGCGAGGAATTGAAAAAGATAAAAGGCGTGGGCGACAAGGTCGCCAACTGCGTGCTTTTGTTCGGCTACGGCTTTTTAGGGGCGTTCCCGGTCGACGTCTGGGTGAAAAAGGTCATCGGAAAGTATTACGGCGAGGGATTTGACCCTTCGGTATTCGGCGAATACGCCGGGATAGCGCAGCAGTATTTATTCTATTACGAAAGAAATATCCTTACGGCAAAGGCGTGAACCCGAACTCCGCTTCGAAGCAGGGCTTATCGGAATTTTCGTTGAAGGCGAACGCAAAGGCTTTATCCCCTTCGCGCTTCGCGGAAAGCGATAAAACATCGTCCTTTCGCGCCTCGTGGCGGAAAATGATATCCGTCGCGGAGATATATTCGCTCTTGCCGTCGAAAAATCCGCAGCAGTCGAGCGCGATATCGGGATAGACGCAATTGTTCAGATGATCGTTCTCGTCAAGATCGGAGAGCCGCACGACGCGGCTTTCTTTTTTTACCGCGCCTTCGGCGGAGACAGAACGCGGAAGCTCGATCCCGTAATGCTCACGCCCGGCGCGTTCGAGCTCGAAGGGCAGGTCGCGCGGGCGGACGAGGGCGCGGGTGTCGTAGCGGACGATGACCCATAAAGAAGAGCAGTGCGCCGCCTCTATGCCGTTTCCGTCGATGAATTCGTATTCGCGGTCGAAGGTTATCCCCGAAACGCTGTTGTTATAGGTGCGCAGAGTCAGCCTTTCGCCGGCTTTGAGCGGGCGGAACATCCGCATACCGAGCTTCGTCACAACGAAGACCATATTTATGCTCCGCATAAAACCGTAGGTGCAGCCGACCGAATCGCAGTCCTCGCGCGCCGCCTGCTGCATATAGCGCTGAAGCGACGAGGGGCGCGCCGTCCCGTTCGGGAAAACGTCGGTGCCGGTGATGATAATCTCTTTATCCGTCATTTCTTCTTTATATCGGCAAGCGGATTTGCTTCCGCCGCCGCCTCCAGTTGTTTGTCCGAGACGTGGGTGTATATCTGGGTGGTGGTGAGCTGCGCGTGCCCCAGCACGTCCATAAGCGTCCTTACGTCGACGTTCCCTTCGCGGTACATGAGCGTCGCCGCCGTGTGGCGGAGCTTGTGTACGGAGATGCCCCTTCCGTCCAGCCCGGCGAGTTTAAGCGCGTTGTAGACTATCTTCTGCACCGACTCGCGCGAGATACGCGTATTGCGGGAGCTTAAAAACAGCGCGTTCCTGTCGATTATCGGTTTGCCGTGCGCCGTCGCGTTGATCTGCCGCACCGCGAGGTAATCGCGAAGCGCGTCCCGCACCGCCGCGTTGAGATAGATCATCCTCGTTTTGTCGCCCTTGCCGGTGACGACCAACTGTTTGTAATCGCCGGAGATGTCGCTTAGATCGATCCCGACAAGCTCCGCAAGCCGCATCCCGCAGTTTAGGAACATCGTGATGATGCAGTAGTCGCGCTGGTAATTCCCGCCGTCCTTCGGTATGCTTTCAAGCAGTTTGAGGCTTTCTTCAAGCGTTAAATACTTCGGCAGCGCGGGCTTTACCGTCGGGCTGTCGATGTCCTTCGCCGGGTTTTCCGCGAACCTGCGCGTCTTGACGGTGTGGTATTTGTAAAACGCCTTTATCGCCGAAAGTCTTCTTGCGCGGATACGCACCTTGTTGCCGCGTTTTTCGGAAAGATAAAGCATAAAGGCGTAGATCTCCTCCGTCCGGACCGACTCCGCAAGCGCGTAATCGAGCGGAGCGAGGCTTACTTCGCTCAAATCCTCGTCCTTTCCCGGCGCGCGCCCTTCGCGCGATAAGATGATGAACCGGAAAAACAGCACCAGGTCGTTGATATATTCGCTCACCGTCAACGGCGAGCAGTTTTGTATCGAGCCTTTATAGGCTGCAAAGGTGGAAAGGACTTCGGGAAGAGACTGCATTTTTTCCTCCGGAAAAAATGAATTCAGAATTAAGAATTCAGAATTAAGAATTATTATTGATCAAATCTGAGTCGTCAGTTTGTTGACAATAGCTGCCGGTTTAAAGGGGTTATCCCCCTATCGTCACGACGACGTTTCGTCAGCCTGAACTGTTGCTGCGGATCAAATCGTGACACTTCCGGGGCTTTTAACGGCGGTAGAAGCTTTATTTATTTATTTTTTATCGCGATTATTTCGCAATAATTAACGGGGAACGCTTTAAATCTGTTAATTCTGAATTC
>JAGAAM010000115.1 GCA_017615235.1 Clostridia bacterium | reverse complement strand
CGCGATGATCAAACGCCACGTTCTGGGCTCCTACGTTATCGAGGACTATATAGACGAGGACGAAAGCTCCGGCGAAGTTTCGGAGCCTGAAGAACCGGAACCCTTCTTTGACGACGGATTCGAGATAGAATACGAGACCGCCGAACTGCCTTACGATCCCGAAACCGGAAGATACCATACGCCGGTCAGCTTCGGAAAAACGTATACGACGTCTCCGCCTCCTGATACAAATTATCCCGACACGTATAACGCCGAACTTACCGACGGTATGTACGGCGAAGACACGCCTTTTTATACGAACGAGGCTTATTGCGGGTTCGGAAAGCGCCAGACCGTTAAGATAACCGTCGATCTCGGCAGTTCCGCAACAAAGCTTTATGAATTCGAACTGTCATATCTGAGCACCGTCGACGCCGGCATCAATATTCCCAACAGCATCGAAGTCGGCGGTTCAAACGATAACAGCAACTATATCTCGCTGGGATATATGACTATCCCCGCGTTCCAGTATGACAGAGGGATGCGCGCCGTTCTTACCTGCGACCGGGAATACGATTACCGCTATATCCGCTTCACCGTCGTTCCGAAGGATTACTGGGTGTTCATCGACGAAGTGACGGTATACGCCGACGTCGAATCTTCCGCCCAGGCTTCCGCAGTCAGAGCGCCGGTCGTAAGCTATAACAGATCGCCTGTCAGTGACAGCGCGATATCTTCCGCCGTCAGCGCGGCATCCAACGGGAAAGAATACGATCCCGCAAACGGCAGTACGCTTGTTTCGCGTTCGCGTTCCTATACCTTCTCCGGCGCGTCATACGACAGCCGCGCTCCGTACGACAGTACAAAGCTTACCAACGGCAACGACGAATACGCCAATTTCGAAAGCGGTCAGTTTATCGGCGTCTCGTCTTCGACCGCTTCGAATCTGACGTTCAATTTCGGATGGCTGCAGACCGATCTTTACGCTTTTGAACTTCGCGCCTTCAACAGGATCAATTCTAACGTATATCTGCCCGCTTACGTCGACGTGAGCGTCGGCAGCGCGACTGATTCGCTTATTACGGTCGGCAGGGTCTACGGTATAATGACCGCCCAGGAGAATTACACTTACCGCCTGACGATCCCTTATCTTACCGACGCGCAGTACGTACGCTTCAATTTCCCTTCGGGCGAAAGCAACGGTTATTACTGGTTCGATGAGATCTCGATCTATGCGAACTATTCGGTCAACAAGCAGACGAATTATCTGTACGGATCTTTCGATTTCCCGATGACTGCGGTCGAGAACTACTGGCCGAACACCTATGATTACAACACTTCGAAAAACCTGATCTCCGGGATGAAGACCCAGGTGCTGTGCGACGTAGCTGTTAACACCGACGTCCTCACGAACTACAATCCCGTGAACGCCGAGACGACTTCGCTCCTCACCGACGGCGTAAAGGACAGCAACGCTTCGCCGTATAACGGACGGTGGGTCATGTTCGGATACGGAAAAGGAAGGCGTTTCTTCTACGACCTTTCGGCGATCTCGACGGTCACTTCTGCGAGCGTTCACGTCCTTGATTATAACTCCTATTCATCGGGTCACGCCTCGAGAATCGAAGTCCTCGTTTCGGTCGACGGCGAAAACTGGTATCGCGCAGGCGAGGTCAGCCCCACGCATACCGACGGCGTTTACGTTTCTACGCAGAACGTCAGTTTCGCTTCTCCCGTCAGGGCGAGATACGTCTGCGTTCACGTTGTTATGAGCGATATGCGCATCTATATCGGCGAGATCACCGTCACCGGCAAAAAGAACGTGTCAGGCGTTCAGACTCCCGAACAGCTCGGTCTTGCGAACGTCAATCCTTATCCCGAATCCGCACCGGCGAGCTATCTCGAACCCAACGATACCGTCTTGAGCGGCGTCGGCGATATAATGCTTATCTACCATAACAGTTCGATCCCGATCAACGCCGAAATGATACTGCCGTATATCGGTTATATCGATGAAAGCGGCAACGTGGTCGATACGATGGCGGACGGATTCCTGTTCCTGCCCTGCGTCGCAGCGCTTCCGAGCGGAGGCTATCCTTATTCGACCAACATTTATTCCGACTGGCTTTATCTTTACAATAACCTGCTGGGTGATAACGGCTGTCTCAAAAAGGTCGATAAAGCCGCCGAGAAAGTCAAGAAACAGTTGGGGCTCGACGAGCTTCATTTGAAGATCTATATCGCGATTCCGCACCTTGATACCACTTTAAGGGATTTCGGCGACGTCGACGGCGACGGCGTTTCGGAAAACCTAAAGAATATGAGCGACAGGATAAAAGTCGTCACCGCATACGTCGAGCTTTGCCGTCAGGGCTTTTATTCGCGCGATTTCAAGCATCTTGATCTTTGCGGGTTCTACTGGTTCCACGAGGCGATCGGATCCGCCGATATCGCAACTGCTCAGGCGGTCAACGGGGCGATCGAGGAACAGGGATTTTCGCTGTTCTGGATTCCTTATTACGAGGCGGAGGGATACACCCGCTGGGATTATTTCGGATTCCAGGCGGGTTGCCTGCAGCCTAACTATGCATTCGAGCTGTCAGTTGCAAAATCCCGGCTTGCCGAAGCGGCGGAGATCGCAAGTATATACGATATGTGCATCGAGATAGAGATACCCCCGGAGGCGCTTTCGGACTACAGATTCTTCAAAAAATATATGAACTATATGTATTACGGCGCGAAATGCGGCTATATCAACGGGATACATATGTATTATCAGGCTGTAAACGTATTCTATAAAGCCGCGTATTCCGACGATCCGCACCGTCGGATGATCTACGATTACACCTATCAGTTCATCAAGCGCGATCTTAAACTCGAACCGACGGTCAACAAGGATTCCTACCGGTTCAAGGCAGAATATATCAACTGCGCGATGAAGGGCAGCGTTGATAAGACCGGAAGAGCGGGATCGATCTACCGTGTGGAAAGGTCGCCTCTGCACGGTTCCGTCGCGATGAACGAGGACGGCACGTTTACCTATTATCCCAACAACGGATTCCGCGGTATCGATACGTTTACGTTCCGCGTCAGCGACCATATGGACTGGTCGGAGGAATGTACCGTAAGCGTCTACGTCGGCGTTGACGAATGATCCGGGAGGGAAGAGCAATGACGTTTGTGGCGACCTGCCTGTTCGGGCTGGAAGGTCTTCTCGGAGGCGAGATAGACGCTTTGGGGTATGAACGTATCGAGACTATCGACGGGCGCGTTACCTTCAAAGGTCCGCCGGAAGCCGCCGCCGTGTGCAATATCAACCTCCGCTATGCGGAGAGGGTGCTCGTGCTTGTCGGGTGTTTTGAAGCGCGTACGTTCGACGGACTTTTCGAGGGAACTAAGGCGCTTCCCTGGGCTGATTATATCGGCTTGAAGGATCAGTTCCCGGTAAAAGGACATTCTGTAAGATCGGCGCTGTTCTCGATCCCCGATTGCCAGAGCATTATCAAAAAAGCGGTCGTGAAGTCGCTTTCGCCGCGATACGGAGTATCCTATTTTGAAGAAAGCGGCGTAAAAAAGCAGATCGAGTTTTTTATACTGAAAGACAAAGTTTCGCTGATGATCGACACCTCCGGCGCCGGACTTCATAAAAGGGGTTACCGCGAACTGTCGGGCGTCGCGCCGCTGCGTGAGACGCTCGCCGCCGCTATGGTGAATATCTCGCGCCCGAGAGATAACGTTATCATCTGCGATCCGATGTGCGGAAGCGGCACAATCGCCATCGAGGCGGCGCTGCTTCTGACCGGCAGGGCGCCGGGTTTAAACCGCGGATTTGCCGGCGAGGAATTTGATTTCCTGCCTAAAGACAGTTGGGAAAACGCGCGTGAAGAGGCAATGGTAAATATACACGCTCCCGAAACAAAAATATTCGCTTCGGATATCGACGAGGGCGTGCTTGCCGTCGCTCGTGAGAACGCAGTAAAAGCCGGAGTAGCCGGCGCGATAGAATTTTACCGATCGGACGTTACCGCCTTTGAATCGCCTCTGGAAGGCGCGAGAGGCACTGTTATCACAAATCCGCCATACGGCGAAAGGATGGGCGACGTCGATTCGGCGCGCAGGCTCGCGTCGGCGTACGGCAAGGCGTTTTCTTCATCCGTTCCTAACTGGCAGATATATATCATCTCGTCGGATCCCGACTTCGAACGCTATTTCGGAAGGAAGAGCGACAAAAAGCGCGTCCTTTACAACGGAATGATAAAATGCTCGCTTTATCAGTTCTTTAAAAACCGCCGGTAAAAGTCGAATTCTGGCACTTGATTTTAATAATCTCACGAAATTATAATAATTCATGGCCAATTGTTTAGCACTCAAATTTCACAAGTGCTAAATATTTACAATTTGTGTAATATTTGTTAATAAAATGTTCATAATTTGATGATATAAGATTAAACGAAAAATAAGTAAATAAACGGAGGCATTTTATGAAACTCAAACCCTTGGCTGACAGGGTCGTCGTCAAGATGATCGAAGCCGAAGAAACCACCAAAAGCGGCATAATCCTTACCGGCGCCGCAAAAGAAAAACCCCAGATCGCCCAGGTCGTCGAGGTAGGACCTGGCGGAAACGTCGACGGTAAAGAGATCGTCATGACCGTCAAACCCGGCGATAAAGTAATCACCAGCAAATATTCCGGCACCGAGATCAAACTCGACGGTGAGGAATACATCATAGTCCGCCAGAACGATATTCTGGCAATAGTTGACTGATCGGAGGAAACACACCATGGCAAAAGAATTAAAAAACGGCATTGAAGCACGCGACGCCCTTATGAGGGGCATCGATACTCTCGCCGATACCGTAAAGATCACGCTCGGCCCGAAAGGCAGAAACGTAGTCCTTGATAAAAAGTTTGGCGCACCGCTTATCACTAACGACGGCGTCACCATCGCAAAAGAGATCGAACTCGACGATCCGTTCGAGAACATGGGCGCTTCTCTCGTCCGCGAAGTCGCTACCAAGACCAATGACGCAGCAGGCGACGGCACCACCACCGCGACTCTGCTCGCTCAGGCTTTCATCCGCGAAGGAATGAAGAACGTCACCGCAGGCGCTAACCCGATGATAATCAAAAAAGGTATAGCCAAAGCAGTCGACGCCGCGGTCGCTTCGCTTAAAGCGTCCGCGAAGAAGGTCAACGGCACCGCGGATATCGCCCGCGTAGGCACGGTTTCCGCCGGCGACGCCGTTATCGGCAGCCTGATAGCCGACGCGATGGAAAAGGTCACCAGCGACGGCGTCATCACCGTCGAGGAAAGCAAGACCGCCGAGACGAGCTGTGAAGTCGTCGAAGGTATGCAGTTCGACCGCGGATATATTACTCCCTACATGGTCACCGATACCGACAAGATGGAAGCAGTCATCGACGACGCTTCGATCCTCATCACCGATAAAAAGATCTCCAACGTCCAGGAACTCCTGCCTTTGCTCGAGCAGGTCGTTCAGAACGGCAAAAAGCTGGTCATAATCGCCGAGGACATCGAGGGCGAGGCTCTCTCCACCCTTATCGTCAACAAACTTCGCGGCACCTTTACCTGCGTTGCAGTCAAGGCGCCGGGATTCGGCGACAGACGTAAAGAGATGCTTAAAGACATCGCCATCCTCACCGGCGGCGAAGTCATCTCTTCCGAACTCGGCTTCGAACTTAAAGAAGCTACTCTCGCACAGCTCGGCTCCGCAAGACAGGTCAAGGTCAATAAAGAGAACACCATCATCGTCGGCGGCGCGGGCGATCCCGCGGAGATCAAGTCCCGTATAGCTCAGATCCGCGCTTCTATCGAAGTTTCCACCAGCGAATTCGATAAAGAAAAACTCCAGGAACGTCTTGCGAAACTTTCCGGCGGCGTTGCCGTCATCAAAGTCGGCGCGGCTACCGAGACCGAGATGAAGGAGAAAAAGCTCCGCATCGAGGACGCTCTCAACGCCACCAAGGCGGCTGTCGAGGAAGGTATCGTCGCAGGCGGCGGCGTTGCCCTTATCGACTGCATCCCGGCGGTACAGAAGGTCGTCGATTCGGTCGACGGCGACGAAAAGACCGGCGCGAAGATCGTGCTCCGCGCACTTGAAGAACCTGTACGCCAGATCGCCGAAAACGCCGGATTTGAAGGCTCCGTTATCGTTCAGACCGTAAAGAGCAAACCCGCCGGAGTGGGCTTCGACGCTTACAACGAAAAGTTTGTCAATATGATCAAGAACGGCATCGTCGATCCCGCCAAAGTCACGCGCAGCGCGCT
>JAGAAM010000114.1 GCA_017615235.1 Clostridia bacterium | reverse complement strand
TCGTCGGACTGGTCATCGCCTTGATAGTCGTGACAAGCATGAAGAAAAAACTCACGAGCGTCCAGTACGTCAACCAGGCGAACAACTATATCCGCCCGGGCAGCATGGTCGTTACCGGCAGCAACGAGGTATATCTTTACAGCAACGTCACCCGCACCGTCCGCCAGAGCAGCAGTTCTTCCGGCGGTGGCGGATCGCACACCTCCTCTTCCGGCGCAAGCCACGGAGGCGGCGGCGGTAAGTTCTGATCCCTTCATATATTTCCGGGCGGAAACATCCGCCCGGATTTTTCTTTCAAACTATTGTATTTTCAACGTTTAAGTGGTAATATGTTTCCAAAGAAAAACAAAACGGAGGCAAAAAATGTACGCAAAGAATATCTGGGAAGAGATCGACGACGCCAAGAGAAAAAGCGTTTTCGATTTCAACGAGGGATACAAAAAATTCCTCTCCGCAAGCAAGACCGAGCGGCTCGCCGTGCGCGAAAGCGTCGCGCTCGCAAGGGAAAAGGGTTTTAAAAGCATCGATGAATACGATTCTTTGAAACCCGGCGACAAGGTCTATTTCATCAACCGCAATAAGAACATCGCGCTTTATATCATCGGCAAACGCCCGATAAAAGAAGGGCTTCGCATCCTCGGCGCGCATATCGATTCGCCGCGCCTCGACGTCAAGCAGAACCCGCTTTACGAGGCGAACGGATTTGCCCTGCTCGACACGCATTATTACGGCGGTGTGAAGAAATACCAGTACGTTACGATCCCGCTCGCGCTGCACGGCGTCGTCTGCAAAAAGGACGGAACGACCGTCGACGTGAATATCGGCGAGGACGAAAACGATCCCGTCGTCGGTATTTCCGATCTGCTCATCCACCTTTCCGCCGATCAGCTCCAGAAGACCGCCGCAAAGGTCATCGAGGGCGAAAAACTCGACGTCACCGTCGGTTCGATCCCGCTCAAAGGCGAGGAAAAGGACGCCGTCAAGGCGAATATACTTAAACTTCTTGACGAAAAATACGGCATGACGGAGGAGGATTTCCTCTCCGCGGAGATCGAAGTCGTTCCCGCAGGCCCCGCACGCGATTACGGTCTTGACCGCAGCATGGTCGCCGGATACGGCCACGACGACCGCGTCTGCGCCTACACCTCGCTTATGGCGATACTCGACAGCGAACCCGGCGAACAGACCTATTGCTGCATCCTCGTCGATAAAGAGGAGATCGGCAGCGTCGGCGCCACCGGTGCGGAAAGCGCCTTCTTCGAGAACACCGTCGCCGAACTGCTTGCGCTTTCCGGCGATACCGGATACCTCTCGCTCCGCAAGGCGATGGAAAATTCAAGCATGCTTTCCAGCGACGTCAGCGCCGGCTTCGACCCGCTTTTCGCCGACGTCAACGATCCGAAGAACTCCGCCTATCTCAACAACGGCATCGTCTTCAATAAATACACCGGCGCACGCGGCAAATCCGGTTCCAACGACGCGAACCCGGAATTCGTCGCCAAGGTGCGCGCCGCGATGGACGAGAACGGCGTCCACTTCCAGACCGCGGAACTCGGCAAGGTCGACCAGGGCGGCGGCGGAACTATCGCCTATATCCTCGGCAACCTCAATATGAACGTTGTCGACGCAGGCATCGCCGTGCTCAATATGCACGCCCCGATGGAGATCGTCGCCAAAGCCGACGTTTACGAAGGCTATCTCGCCTACAAAGCGTTCCTTAAAGCGTAAGGAAAAACAAAAATCGCCCCGGACACACGTCCGGGGCTTTGCTTTATTCATTTGCGGGAGGTTCGTCGTTTCCGGGTTCGGGTTCCGGATCGGGTTCCGGCTCCGGATCAGGCTCCGGCTCGGGATCGGGCTCGGGATCGGGCTCCGGCTCGGGATCGGATTCAGGGTCCGGTTCCGGATCGGGCTCCGGATCGGGATCGGGATCGGGATCGGGGTCGGGGTCGGGGTCCGGATCGGGATCAGCTGTGCTGTTGTCGTCGGTGCGGTGGTGTATCACCATTTTAACGGGATAATTCTCCGTCGCACGCGGTGGATAGAGCGATTCGTTGAAGCTGTAATACCAGGGCTTGTCGGTGCGTTTCGCATTGTAGGCGTAGACCTGCGCGTCGGTCTGCATGAAACATTCATACGGATTGTTTACGATATGCGGAGTGGTGTCGAAGTGATACCAGCCTGTTCCGATGTTCACCAGCAGCCAGAAGTGAGTCGTGAATTCGGCGGGAGGGTTCTCCATATACCTCGAAACGACAAGCGTGTCGATATCGCCGCAGGCGTCGATAAGCGCCTTCGCGAGATAGCAATGGTTGTAACAGTCGCCGTTGCGCTTCGTCAAAGCGCGGTAGATCGCGTCGTTGGGTGTGTTCTCCGGCGCGTCGACGTAGGCAATGTGGCGGCGCATCCATTCATATATGGCATAGACCTTGTCCGCTTTGGTCATCTTGTCGTTGACGATCTTCGCCAACTGTTTGGTCACCATCGCTTCGATCTCTTCGTCGGTGTGGGTCGGCACGTTCTCGACAAAGATCATCCTCTCCGCCGTGGTCGTGTTGCCGGAACTGTCGGTGGCGGTATAAACGATAACGTAGTCGCCGACCGTGTCGAGTTTGACTTTGCTGTTGTCGATCGTGAATTCGATCTCGCCGTCGATGTTGTCGATCGCGGTGACGCCGGATCGGTAGGATACCGTTTCGTTGACTATCATGTGGATCGGATCAAGGCCGTAGAACACCGGCGGCGTATCATCCGGAACCCGGGAAATGCCGCTTTCGCTCTCGTCCCTTTCGGGAACGCTTTCTTCGCCGGATACTTCGCCGTTACCGCGGCTTTCCTCCGCCGAGACGGTCCCGCTTTCGTCGGATCCGGAGGCGAAAGACCTGCCGTCGCCGATGATAAGGCGCGCTACGACGCAAATAAGGATCGCCACGACGAACAGAAGGATTATTTTCGTGTATTTAACGCTCTTTGACATTATTACCGTCCTCAACAGAACTTTGATAAAATGACCGAAATACTACAAATACTATTATAATCATTTTGACGGGATTTTCAATATCGAATAATTATTATTTGCATAACGGTTTTCGCTTCCCTTTGTGCATTTGACCTAAAACAAATGAAAATAATCCCCGAAAGGGAATAAAAAACCTTTCGGGGAAGTCCTTTTTATGATTATTATGCGTCGAAATCGTAATCGACGACTTTCCATATCCTTGCGTGTACGCCGGCTTCCTCCGCCCCGGTATAGATCAGCCGGACGATCATATACCGGATCGACTCGTCGCCGACCGAAAAGTGGATATCGATCGTCGCTTCCGCCGGTTCGCCGTCGCCGTCGAGGACGTATTTTGCGATCTCTACGGCGTAATTGTTCACGTTGTCGAGCGTACCGATCTGCTCTGCTCCGAAGTCGAAGTGTTCAAAGCAGGGATCGTCCGGCGATACCGCCATCGAAAAAGCGGTTTCAGCGTCGCCGGTGGCGTAAGCCTTGAAAAATCCGAACGCGGTGAACAGCAGACGGTAATACTCGGTCGTCTGGAAATATGCGTCCGCGCCGGAAATTTCCGGGATCGCTTCGCTTTCGGGCTTAAAAGCCTCCGCGGCGCTTTCCTCCCTGCTTTCCTCGCTTTCATCTTTTCCTGCCGCGGGGACCGCGCTTTCGGCTTCGCTTTGCGTCGACGCCGCGTTTGCGGTGTCTCCGCTCCTGCCGTTTGTCCCGCAGGCGCACAGCGCAAGCGTGAGCAACAGCGCGAGTATTACAGCCGGTAACCGTTTCATATGGACCTCCTGCCGTTCGTTTTAAAACCGCGTCCCCCGTCCGATAGGGCGGGGGATCGGTATCGGAATCGTTTAAGCTTCGGCTTCCGCGGGTGCTTCGGGTTCGCTGACGGCCGCGGGTCCTTCCTTCTTCTTGCCGAGGAATTCCGGCAGCGCGAGTCCGCTCATCGCGAATACTTCTTCAAGCGGAGGCACGCTCTTCATCATTCCCGAAAGGAAGTTTGCGGTGCTCGTTTTGCCGTTGGAGCCCTGGCCGTTGTCCCAGACGGTGACCTTGTCGATCTTGATGTTCTTGATCGCTTCGACCTGGATCTTCATAAGGTCTTCGAGTTTGTCTGCGATAAGCAGCTTCAAAGCGGCGTTAGCGTCGCCGTTCGCGGATTTCACGATCTCCGCGAAGCCGGCAGCCTGTTTGCGCAGTATCTCTTCCGCACCGCGCGCCTGGGCTTCCATCTTCGCATAGATAGCGTCGGCTTCGCCTTTCGCCTTGCGGCGGATCTGTTCCGCGTCGGCTTCCGCCTGAAGCTCGATCTGGCGTTTCTTGATCTCGCTCTGGACGATGACGTCGGCTTCAAGCGTCGCTTTTTCACGCGCGGAACGCGCAAGTTCAGCCTGCTGTTCCGCCGCGTAGGATTCTTCCAGTGCTTTTGCCGCCTGGATCTTTTCCGCCGCGGTCGCGATCCTTAATGCCTCCGCCTGTTTTTCGCGCAGGCTTGCGTTGGACATAGCGACTTCGGTCTTCGCCACGTTCTCGCCGCGGATCGCTTCCGCGTCCGCCTTTGCGACGTTCACGCGCTCGTCCATTCTTGCGTTGGCTTCACCGATAGAACCGTCGCGCACTTTCTCGGCGACGCTCTTCTTCGCGTCGTTGATCGCCTTTGCGGCGGCCTCTTTACCGAGCGCGGCGATATATCCGCTCTCGTCGCTTATATCGGTCACGTTGACGTTGATGAGCCGCAGACCGATCTTTTTAAGCTCTTCTTCGACGTTCCTGCTGACTGCTTCGAGGAATTTGTCGCGGTCGGTGTTGATCTCTTCGATGTCCATCGTCGCGATGATAAGACGGAGCTGACCGAAGATTATGTCTTTCGCAAGCTCCTGGATCTCGGTGAGCTGAAGTCCCAAAAGCCTTTCAGCCGCGTTCTGCATGACGCCCGGTTCGGTCGAGATACCGACCGTGAAGCGGGAGGGTACGTCGATACGGATGTTCTGTTTGGAAAGTGCGTTTTTAAGGTCGACCGGGATCGAAAGGGGAGTGAGGTCGAGGAATTCGTAAGCCTGCACCACCGGCCAGATCATTTTCGCGCCGCCGTGCACGCATTTCGCGCTCCTTGCCGTTCCGTCTTTTCCTTTGCCTACTTTTCCGTAGATGACCATGATCTTGTCGGACGGGCATTTCTTGTACCTCGAGAACACCCACATCACGATCGAGAAGACCAGCAGTCCCGCGACTGCCACAAGGATGATTGCAGTGGTTTCCATTTTCTTTTCTCCTTTTCTTGCTGTATTTAATTATTGTCTTTTTCTTCTGCGTTTTTTGCGTTTTTTAAACCCGTATTTCGGCTTGGCTTTCTTTTCGGGCGGTATCGGGTTTTCGCCGTATTTGTTGACGCCGGGCTTGCCTTTGGATGCCAGCCAGACCGTAAGAAGGATCATCGACGCCAGCCAGATAATGAACAAGGTTATAACTGTATAACCGTCAAACAGCGGGGAAAACAGATTGATAAGATAAGTAAGCGTAATGATGATCGCCCACCATCCCGAATGACCGACGTCGTGCAGTCTGCGTACCGTCAAAGCCGGTACCGGAACAAACATCAGGATGCTCACTACCTGCAAGGGAAATCGGACGAGATCCGGCGCTTTGAAAATTGCGGCTACTAAATAGCAAAGACCGAAGGCAAGATGCGTCAGTTGGTACCACCAGTATTCGCTTCTGCTTGCGCGTCCGTTGATATTTGAATAATTGAGGGCCGCGCTTTTGACAGCCTGAACAAATGTCATATCACTCACCTCAGTCAGACAGCGTCGATAATCAGATCCGGTTTTTCCTCCGGACTATAAGCGTGTCTTCGCCGGAGACGCCGGTGACGATTATCTCCTCGCCGTAGACGAGTTCGGTCTCTTCGTCGGTCACGGCGTTCTTTTCGCAGAGCTTGCCGCGGATTATCGCGCTGACTTTGCCTTTTCCGGCGCGTTTCGCCGGTATCCTTAAATATACCGTTCCGCTTACGCCGATCGCGTCGCGGATGTTCTCGGTCCCGTCGGACTGGAGCGAGAGCATTAGCTTCATCAGCAGAGCCACCACAAGCATCGCCGCGAATCCCGCCGCCACCGCGATAAGCGCCGCCCATCCGGTCTCCATCCCGCCGGAGCAGCAAAGCGCTCCGGTCCAGCCGGTTATCGTGAAGAAGGCGATCAACCCGCGCAGGGTGAACAGCCTTAATCCGCCGTCGTGGACGTCGTGCCCGCCGTCGTG
>JAGAAM010000113.1 GCA_017615235.1 Clostridia bacterium | reverse complement strand
GAAGCGTTCTGCCACCAGCTTCCGCGCTATAAACGCCCCAAGAAGTTCATCCTCGCTCCGGTACCCCGCAACGCCACCGGCAAGATCGAAAAGCCGAAGCTCCGCAAGATATACGGCGCGTCCAACCTCGTCGACGCGCAGAACAAGGCATAAGGAAGGTATTTATGAAACAGTTGATGATAGGCAACGCGGCGCTTGCGCGCGGGCTTTACGAAGCGGGAGTGAAGGTCGTTTCGAGCTATCCCGGAACCCCTTCCACAGAAATAACCGAATTCGCCGCGAAATACGACGAGATATACTGCGAATGGGCGCCTAACAAGAAAGTCGCCGCCGAAGTCGCTTTCGGCGCTTCGCTGGCGGGCGCGCGTTCCGCCTGCGCCATGAAGCACGTCGGGCTCAACGTCGCGGCGGATCCGCTTTTCACGCTCTCCTATACCGGAGTACGCGGAGGAATGGTGATCTGCGTCGCCGACGACCCCGCTATGCACTCCTCACAGAACGAGCAGGATTCCCGCCATTACGCGATCTCCGCGAAGGTCCCGATGCTCGAACCCGCCGATTCGCAGGAAGCCTATTCTTTCGCGAAAGCGGCGTTTGACATCTCCGAAAAATTCGATACCCCGGTGATGATGCGCACCTGCACGAGGATCGCGCATTGCCAGAGCATCGTAGACATCGGCGAACGGGTCGAACGCGACCTCATCCCTTACGAAAAGCAACCCGAAAAATATATCATGATGCCGGGCTACGCCAAGAAAAAGCACCCGATAGTCGAGGAGAGGACTAAAGCGCTTACCGAGTTTGCGGAGGATTGCGAATTCAACAAATGCTTTATCGCGGAAGGTTCGGAGATCGGCATAGTCACCGCAGGCACCTGTTATCAGTACGTCAAAGAAGTATTCGGCGACAGCGTTTCGGTCTTCAAGCTCGGACTTATAAACCCGATGCCGGTCAAAGCGCTTAAAGATTTTGCGAATAAGGTCAAACGTCTTATCGTCGTTGAAGAACTAGATCCCGTCATAGAAACTCATTTAAGGAATATCGGTCTCGATCCCGAAGGAAAGAGCCTGTTCCCGCTCATCGGAGAATTCTCGCAAAGCGATATCAAGCGCGTGCTTTTAGGCGTTAAAGAGGATTCGATCTCCGCCGACAGCGCCGTTCCCGGACGTCCTCCGGTAATGTGCCCGGGCTGTCCGCACAGAGGGATCTATTACGTCCTCGCGAAGAACAAGCTGACCGTTCTCGGCGATATAGGCTGTTACACGCTCGGCGCAACGCCTCCGCTGAACGCCCTCGATTCAACGCTCTGCATGGGCGCTTCTGTATCCGGCATCCACGGCTTCAATAAAGCACGCGGCGCCGAAAGCGAAGGAAAGACCGTCTGCGTGATCGGCGATTCGACGTTCATGCACTCCGGCATGACCGGACTGGTGAATATAGCCTACAACGCATCGAATTCCGTCGTTATTATTCTTGATAACTCGATAACCGGCATGACCGGGCACCAGCAGAACCCCACGACGGGTTACAACATCAAAGGCGATCCCGCCGCGAAGGTCAACCTCGAGGAGCTTTGCAGGGCTCTGGGCATCAACCGCGTTAGAGTCGTCGATCCCTACGACCTTGACGAATGCGAAAAAGCCGTCAAAGAGGAGCTTGCCGTAAGCGAGCCTTCGGTGATAATCTCACGCCGTCCGTGTATGCTTCTTAAATATGTCAAAGCGAAGCCCGCTTTGTCGGTCGAAACGGAAAAATGCCGTTCCTGCAGAAGCTGTATGCGTATCGGCTGCCCCGCTCTTTCGATAAAGAACTGCAAAGCCGTTATCGACCCGACCCAGTGCGTCGGATGCGGTGTATGCAAACAGTTGTGTAAGTTCGACGCGATTAAGGGAGGTGCCGAAGAATGAAGACCACCAACATAATGATCGTCGGCGTAGGCGGTCAGGGCAGCCTGCTTGCGAGTAAGGTCCTGGGTCACCTGCTCGTCAAAGAAGGATATGACGTAAAGGTCTCCGAAGTCCACGGAATGAGCCAGCGCGGCGGTTCGGTCGTCACCTACGTCCGTTACGGCGACAGGGTCTGTTCCCCTCTCGTTGCGGAAGGCGAGGCGGACTGCATAATCTCGTTTGAAAAACTCGAAGCCGCACGGCATGCGCCGATGCTCAAAATTGGCGGGCAGATCGTCGTCAATACCCAGCAGATCGACCCGATGCCGGTCATAACCGGTAAAGCCGAATACCCCGAAAACGTGCTTGAAGAGCTTAAGGCGAAAGGCGTCAAAGTCGACGCGATCGACGCTTTATCTCTCGCGAAAGAGGCGGGCAGCGTAAAGGCGGTCAACATAGTGCTGATCGGCAGGTTTTCGACCTACTTCCCCTTCGAAAAAGAAAAATGGCTTGAGGCAATCGAAGAGGTCGTCGCGCCGAAATTCGTTGAAATGAATAAGAAAGCGTTCCTTTTGGGACGCGCCGAGCTTTGAACTTATAAACGGTGAAAATTATGGAATACTGTTATCAGCCTGAAATAGAGCAGGCGTCAAGAGAAGAGATCGCTAAACTCCAGAGCGAGCGGCTGGTCAAAACCGTCCGCCGCGTTTACGAAAAGGTCCCGATATACCGCGAACGCATGGATCAGGCGGGAGTAAAACCCGAAGACATCAAAGGTATCGAAGACCTTCACAAACTCCCATTCACCTCCAAGCAGGATCTGCGCGACACCTATCCTTACGGTATGTTCGCCGTCCCGATGGAGGAAGTCGCGAGGCTTCACGCCTCGTCCGGCACCACCGGCAAACAGATCGTCGTCGGTTATACTCAGAACGACCTCGATATCTGGGGCGATATAGTCGCGCGTCAGCTTGCCGCCGCAGGCATCACGAAGAAGGATAAAGTCCACGTAGCCTACGGTTACGGGCTGTTCACCGGCGGTCTCGGCATAGCCGAGGGGTCCAGGAGACTTGGCTGCGTTTCGATCCCGGTATCATCCGGCAACACGGCGCGCCAGCTTACGATACTCCAGGATTTCGAATCCGACGCCATCGCCTGCACTCCTTCTTACGCGATGTATCTTGCAGAATCTGCTGAAAAAGCCGGCATAGACACCTCCAAACTCCCGCTGCGCGCAGGTATCTTCGGCGCCGAACCCTGGACCGAGGAAATGCGCAAGAGCATTGAAAAATCGCTTAACATCAAAGCTTTCGACATCTACGGTCTTACCGAGATAATGGGTCCCGGCGTCGCTTACGAATGCGGCGAGCAGAAAGGCATGCACGTCAACGAGGACCATTTTATCATCGAGATCCTCGATCCCGAGACCCACGAACCCGTCAAGGACGGAGAAAAGGGCGAGATCGTATTCACCTGCATCACCAAGGAGGCGTTCCCGCTCATCCGTTTCCGCACGAAGGACATCGGCACGGTCACGCACGAAAAATGCGCCTGCGGCAGGACTTTCGCAAGGATGTCCAAACCCATGGGCAGGATCGACGATATGCTCATCATCCGCGGCGTGAACGTATTCCCGTCCCAGATCGAGACGGTGCTCCTCCAGATGAACCTCTCCCCGAACTATCAGATCATCGTCGACCGCAAAGGCGTGCTTGATACTCTCGAAGTACAGGTGGAGATGACGGAAGGAATGTTCTCCGATACCGTCTCGGATATCTCGCGGCTTGAAAAAGAATTCGCAGAAAAGCTCAAATCGCTTCTCGGCGTTGCCGCGAAGACCACGTTCGTCGCCGCAGGGACTATCGCAAGGTCGGAAGGCAAGGCAAAACGAGTCATCGACCTTCGCAAACTCTAATATGGTAAAGGAGCAGTAAAAATGTTGATCAAACAGCTTTCGGTTTTCGTAGAAAACAAGCAGGGCGCTCTTTCGAGGATCATTTCCCTGCTTTCCGCAAGCGGCGTGAATATGCGCGCCGTCTCGATCGCCGACACCCAG
>JAGAAM010000112.1 GCA_017615235.1 Clostridia bacterium | reverse complement strand
GTGGCGTGCCTTGGGGGACTCGTTTCTCGCACGGCGTGACCGCGACACTCCTTGCGGTACCCGAAAAATCCGCCTTTCGCTTGCGCTTCCGTTGATTTTTCGACCGCTGCGCCTGACCGCACTCGCTTTATCCGCCCCGGCGGCGCTCGTGCGTCCAGCAGTCAAGGCGCGCTCTGACAGTCCCCCGGACTGTCATTCACTACGCGCCCGTTCTCGTCCCCGCGCAACAACGAAAAAAGGATCCTTGCGGATCCTTTACGTGGCGTGCCTTGGGGGACTCGAACCCTCGGCCTACTGCTTAGAAGGCAGTTGCTCTATCCTGCTGAGCTAAAGGCACATTCGGTATGTACTTGATACCGAGGTTCGGTACGGCAAAGGCGTTAGCCTTTTTTTGGAGCGGGTGACGGGAATCGGACCCGCACGGCCAGCTTGGAAGGCTGGAATTCTGCCATTGAACTACACCCGCGTTTGACCCGAATCATGGTGTTACCGTTTTTCGGGCAAGGCGAAAACGCCTAATATAATTCAGGCTAAACCGTTGAGGAGTTTCGTGTACTGGCTCTTTTTACGGGCAGCGTTGTTCTTGTGGAGAATTCCTTTTGCTACCGCTTTATCGACCATTCCGACCGCTTCGAGATAGGTCTGCGAAGCAAGCTCCTTATTGCCGTCGGCTATCGCCGCTTTGTACTTCTTGATGGAAGTTTTCATTGCGGATTTGAACATTTTGTTCTGCAGCGTTTTGGTTTCGGTAACTTTAACGCGCTTTTTCGCCGATTTGATATTGGGCATCTTATTTACCTCCTGTTTATTTTGGAACCAGTATAATATACCACAAATATTTCGCTTTTGCAAGGGGTGTTTTTAAAAAATTATATTTTTTTTGAAAAAAGGCAGAATAATAACGTTACTGAAACACCGGAGTACAGATTATGTTTGAAAAAATGACCGACCTTGCCCTTGAATCGCACGAGATACGCGCCGAACGCGGCGAAGACGACGGCGTCGAACTGCGGGATTATATGAGATACGGCTGCAATATAACCGACGCCGTTGTAAAAAGCGGCGAGGGAGAAAGACTTGCGGGGAAGCCCGCCGGGCGATATATAACCGTCGAGCTCGACAGGCTTTGGCAAAACGACAAAAACGCCCTCGAACGTTCGGTGAAAGCCGTCGCGGATGAACTGAAACCGTTACTGCCGGAAGGCGAGGGGTGCGTGCTCGCCGTCGGGCTCGGGAACGAGGATATCACACCCGATTCTGTCGGTCCCCGCGCCGTGCGGAGCCTTATCGTTACCCGGCATTTAAAAGGCATGGCGCCGGACCTTTACAGGGGCGCCGGCTTTTCGTCGCTCGCGGCGCTTTCGCCTGGAGTACTGGGCAAGACCGGGATCGAGAGCGCCGACATAATCCGCGGCGTCTGCGACGAGATAAAGCCCAAATGCGTCGTGATAATCGACGCGCTCGCCTCGCGAAGGCTGTCGCGCCTCGCCTCCACCGTCCAGATCTCCGACGGCGGTATCTGTCCGGGATCGGGTGTATTCAACCGCAGGATGAAGATCGACCGCGATACGCTCGGGGTAAAAGTCGTCTCCGTCGGAGTGCCCACCGTCGTCGACGCCGCCACGCTTGCCTACGATCTGCTCGAAGAGGCGTTCGGGAAAGACAAACAGGGGCTCGAACCGGCGAAAAAACTTGCGCAGGGGCGGGGAAAGGATCTGTTCGTCGCGCCGAAGGATTCCGATTCGATGGCGCGCGACGTCGCAAAACTCGTCGCCGGAGCGATCAATATCGCCGTCCACGGTCTTGATATAGAATCGATGAACGAATACAGCAGTTAAGAGTCATATTTTCTAACTTCCACGAATATATATAATACGAGGATGTGATATAAATGAAAAGACGTTTGACTTATAACCAAAGGCGGGCGATAAAGAGGTGGTCCGTACTTGCTCTGTCGGCGGCGGTGCTCGCCGGGGCTTTCGCATCGATACCCTATATAGTCTCGGCACTGCCGGATATCACCCGGGCGGCGCGTTCCGCCGAATTGCCCGAAGCGCAGCCGGTCTTCGCGCTCGGCGGCGGAGGCGTTTACCCGCGCGAATACGATTTCACGGCGATAGAGCCGGAGGACAACGCCGAGGACACCGGATCGCTCCCCGACGTTTCCGACGAGGTGTCTTTCGATCCGCCCGAACCCGGCGAAGACGATTTCCCGGTGCTTACGATGAACCTCTGCCGATACGATTCGCCTGACAAGGCGGCTTTGCTTATCACCAACCGCACGAAATACAGCGTCGATCTTGAAAGTTTCGCCTCGAAAGACTTCCCTTTGACAGGTCCGATAGGCGACGAACCGTTGGTGCTTGTGATACATACTCACGGAAGTGAGAGTTATCTCCGCAACGGATACGAATTTTATTCTTCAAGCGAAAAGTTCCGATCGGTCAGGGACGAAAGCGTCACCGTCGTGCATATCGGCGACGTGCTTTGCGAGCGGCTATCCGAGCTCGGGATACCGACGTACCACGACAGGACGATGTATGATACCACCGATTTCAACAAGTCCTATACCTACTCCCGCAAAGGCATCAATCAGGCGCTGGAAAAGTATCCCTCGATACGCTTCGTGATAGACCTGCACCGCGATTCGATTTTCAGTTCCAAAGGCACGAATATCAAGCCTATAGCCGCGATAGACGGCAAAAACGCCGCCCAGCTTATGATAGTCGTAGGCACCGACGAGGGCGGAGCTAATCACCCCGGATGGAAAACGAACCTCACCGTCGCCGCACATCTTCAACAGATGATGAACGGGCTTTATCCCATGCTGGCGCGCCCGGTGAACCTGCGAAGCGCATCTTTCAATCAGGCGCTGACGAAAGGGAGCCTGCTTCTCGAATGCGGCTCCTGCGGCAATACGGTGGAGGAGGCGGAGTACGCGATAACGCTTTTCGCGGAGGCTTACGCCTGTATGCTCAAGGACGAATACGACAGATAGTTTTTTGTGAAAAACGACGGTTTGAACGCACTTCAGGCCGCCGTTTTTTTTGAAATATCTATTGCATTTTATCTATAATATGTTATAATCCGAGTGTAAAAACGATGTTTTAAAGAGGTTTTTTATGGAACAGTTCAAGTCTGCCGTTATCGGCTGCGGTAACATTTTCCCGATGCACGCTTACAGCATCAAGGATTGCCCCGACGCTACTCTCGTCGCGGTCTGCGATATCAAAAAAGACCGCGCAGACGCAAGGGCAGCCGAGCTGGGCGTTAAAGCCTATTACGATTATATCGAGATGCTCGACAAAGAGGACATCGACGTCGTTCACGTCTGTCTGCCTCACTATCTTCACCCGATAGTCACCATCGAGTGCCTTAAACGCGGCAAGCACGTCATGACCGAAAAGCCCATGTCCATCAAGCTTTCCGACGCCCGCGCGATGATCGACACCGCCAACGAGTGCGGCAAAACGCTCGCCTGCATTTTCCAGAACCGCTATAACGCGGGTACTCAGATGGTCAAAGGAATGCTCGACGACGGCACTCTGGGCGAAGTCAAATCCGCAAAATGCTTCGTCACCTGGAACAGGTCCGACGATTACTACGGTCACAGCGACTGGAAGGGCACCTGGGATAAAGAAGGCGGCGGCGTCATCATCGACCAGGCTATCCACACCCTTGACGCGATGCGCTATCTCTGCGGCAGACCGGTCGAATCGGTATATGCGACGATCGCGAACCGCGGCCACGCCAAGATCGACGTCGAGGATACCGCCGAAGGCGTCATCCGTTTCGATAACGGGCTTCTCGCAAACTTCCACGCCATAAACTATTACGGCTACGACGCCGACGTTTACATCGAACTTTACTGCGAGAACGGCGTTGCCAAACTCACCTCCGACGTAGGCGACGTCAAGCTTAACGACGGCCGTACCTTCCATGCGGAGCGCACCGGCGAATGCGTCTATTACGGCAACGTGAAATCCTATTGGGGCGTCAACCACTGCAAACAGATCTTCAATTTCTACGAATGCCTCAAGACCGGCGAGGAGATGTTCATCCCCGTCGAGAGCGCATACGAGACGATGGAAATGATCTGCGCGATCTACGAAAGCGGCAAGACCGGTCAAAGGATATATCTTAACAAATAAAAAGGATATTTAAGGGGCCGCCCTTCTTGCAAAGGCGGTCCCTTGATCTGTATTATGCTTGATATTTTACAAACCGAGAAGAGTTTTATACTCGCCCATTTGAAAGAGGGCGACACCGCTGCCGATTTCACGATGGGCAACGGGCACGACACGCTTTTTTTATCGCAGACAGTCGGTGAAAGCGGCAAGGTTTACGCCTTCGATATCCAGCCTGCGGCATTGGAGAACACTAAAAAACGGCTTGCCGAAAACGGCGCGCCGGAGAATTACGTGCTTATCAACGATTCCCACCACAACCTTAAAAAGTATATCGACCGCCCGATAAAAGCCGGGATGTTCAATCTGGGTTATCTTCCCGGGGGCGACAAAAGCGTAACGACGCTGCGCGATACCACTCTCGCCGCCGTAAATGGCGCTCTTGACCTTTTGGCGCCGGACGGCATACTTCTTATCGCCGTTTATCCCGGGCACAAAGAAGGGGAAATAGAGGGCGATATGCTTGCAGATCTGCTGTCGACTCTCGACCGTAAGAAATACTGCTGCGTTAAGTTCCGCATAATCAACTCCCCGTCAAGCTCATATTTTTACATCATCGAATCGAAATAGAGGAAAAGACCATGCTTTTATACGTCATTCGCCACGGCGACCCGATCTACGATCCCGACTCTCTTACCGAAAAAGGCAAAAGGCAGGCGGAAGCCCTTGCGCGCCGTCTTGCCGTGAACGGGCTTGACAGGATATATTCCTCGCCTTTGAACCGCGCCCGCCAGACCGCGCAGCCGACCTGCGAGATACTTAAAAAAGAGCCGGTCATCCTCGACTGGACGAGCGAAGCGCTCGCCTGGAACGAGTTCGCGTTCCATGATCCGGAAATCGGCGGTTATATGACCTGGAGCTTCGCACGAGCAGACAGGTTCAAAACGGCGGAGATACTTTCGATGGGCGACGGATGGATGGATATGTATCCCTTCAGCGAGACTAAAATGCGCGAAGGACGCGCCCGTATCGCCCGCGAATCCGACGCGTTTCTGGAATCGCTCGGCTATAAGCACGAGGGGATGAGTTATAAGATACTTCAGCCCAACCACGAAAGGATCGCGGTGTTCTGTCACTGGGGATTCGGCACGACCTGGCTTTCGCATATGCTGGATATCCACCCGTTGCTGTTCTGGTCGACTTTCGATCTGAATCATTCCTCGATCACGATAATCCACTTCCACAACGACAAGAGCGGCATCTGCAACCCGAAATGCCTCGCCCTTTCGGACACCTCGCATTTCTACGGCGACCGGCTTCCGCTCGAGTTCACGAACGGCATAAGGATTTAAAATCAAAACAAAAAAGCGTTCCGGCTTCAAAACCGGAACGCGTTTTTTATATGATTATTTCTTTCCGACGGCGCAGACCCACAAACCGTTTTCGTGCTCGTAGGTACGGACTTCGGTAAAGCCCGCCGCTTTCATAAAGCCGCCAAGCTCTTCTGCCGAATAAAGCGTCATTCCCAGCGCGTCGGCAAACTGAGCCACCACCGGGCGCGACCTGTCCTTGTCTTCGTTGCAGACCAGGAATTCGCCCTTTTCGCGCAGAGTCGATAAAACCTTTTTAAAGCACTCCGTCGGCTCGACCCAGTAATATACGGTCTCGAACGCGGTGACGAGGTCGAAAGAGTTTTCCGGGTATGGGAGAGATTCCGCTGTGCCTTTCGTGATGGAAGCCCTGCCGGCTTCGACGAACGCTTTGTTTAGTTCGATAGTCTTCGCGACGCTCGCGTCGGAAAAATCGATCCCGCAGACCTTCGCGTCAGTATTCGTCAAAAAGCCGTTGATCGTCCTTCCGCCGCCGCAGCCTATATCGAGTATATCCGCTGCCGCTTTAGGATCGACGTGCGAAAGCCCCCATTGCGTAAGTTCGTAATGGCTTTCGTTCATCCGTTCCAAAACGGCGTTTCCGTATTCGTCCTGCTCCGGTTTCCGGGCGTTCAGAGTAACTCTGTCGAGCATCGTTTACCTCAGTCTTTTGGTGATCTCCTCTGTCAGCATTTCAAGGAAAGCGTCAAGCGTGCTGTTTCCGAGATCGCCTTTCTTATAGCTGTTCACGGTGATGGTGCCGTTCGCGACCTCGTTATCGCCTATGATAACAAGGTAAGGCACTTTCTGTATCTTGTGCTCGCGGATCTTGTAACCGATCTTTTCGTTGCGGTTGTCGATCTCCGCGCGGACGCCTTTTTCTTTCAAAGCGGCGAGTATCGATTCGCCGTATTCTTTCGCCCTGTCGGTGATAGGGAGTATCTGCACCTGCACGGGTGCAAGCCAGGTCGGGAACGCGCCCATCGTTTCCTCGATCAGATAAGCCATGAATCTGTCGAGCGATCCTAAGATCGCGCGGTGGATGACGACCGGCGTGCGCTCGATGTTGTCCTTGTCGGTATAGGTCAGG
>JAGAAM010000111.1 GCA_017615235.1 Clostridia bacterium | reverse complement strand
CCTGATCGTCGGGACGTTTTTCGCGGTCGTAATTTCTGCCGGAGAAATACAGCCCCGTCAGTGCGATCCTGCGGGGAGGAAAGGCGATATTCCTTCCGCACATGACGGTGTTCACCGCCGCGAGCGTCTGGATACTTCCGTAATTCTTGATGACCATGCCGTCGTTCGCCATCTTCTTCGCTCCGAACCCCAGCGAGCTCGCGCACAGCGACACCATGCCGTCGCACAGCGACGAAGCGCCGATCGCCAAAGCGCAGATGAACCATTTTGTGATATCAGCTCCGGCGGCTATGCCGATGAAGAGGAGCACAAGGCAGATCACCGCGGAAGCGGCGGAGGTGAAACGGCAAAGGCTTATGACGTATTTTAAAAGCCCGGGTATGTAATCTTCACGCGCGGGATGCATTTTGCGCATCATGGTCTCTTCGCCGGTGCGGCAGACTATCGCGCTCGCGTGGCCGGAGGTGACTATACTACCGGCGTAGATCATATTGCCGCAGACCGGTTCCGGGCCGTCGGCTATATACGTGCTGTCCTTAGTCACGCTTCCTTCTTTGCCGCTGACGTGCGTTTCAAGCACGGCAAGCCCGAAATCGTCGACAAGGCGGCAATCCGCCGGCACCATCATCCCCGATTCGACGTTTATAAGATCGCCCGGGATAAGATTAAGGCTGTCGATCGTAGTCTCCTCGCCGTCGCGGATGACTTTCGCTTTCAGCGAAGAATACTTTTTCGGGGTCTTCAGCGCCCTCGAAGCGCGAAGCTCCATAAAAGCGTTGAAAAACATTATCGCCGTTATGACCGCCGCCATGCAGACGTAGGTCGGCTCGTCGGGGTGGAAGGCGAACATGACAAGCGACGATAACGCAAGAAATACGCCGATCATGCCTTTCAGCTGATTCTTAAGACTTTCGCGGAACGAAAGGTGGAAGTCGCTGCGAAGTTCGTTCGCGCCGAATCTGCGTTTCGCTTTTTTGACCTGTTTTTCGGTCTTTCCGGCGACAAGATCGCTTTCAAGCGCTTCCGCGACTTCAAACGGCAGCATTTCCTCCGGCGAGAATACGAAACCGGAATCAGCTTCTTCGGCGGGCGCGGTCTTTATTTTCAATTTTCTTTTTGGCTTTTCTGACATAACGCCACCGTGAAAAACAGTTTATTTTGCGGTGATAACTACTTTGCCGTCCTTAACGTCCGCGTTTACGGCCCCGACGGGATCGCGGTAGGATTTCACCATCTCCGCGGCGATAAGGTCCTCGATGTCGGTCTGGATAAGGCGGCGAAGGTTGCGCGCGCCGTACTTTTCGGAATACCCTTTGTCCGAAAGGTAATCCACCACCGCGTCGGTATAGGAGAACGCGATGCCCTTTTCGTCAAGTACTTCGGTAAGATCGCCGAGCATGATGCGGCAGATCGCCTTGAAGTTATCCCTGGTAAGGCGGTTGAAGACGATTATCTCGTCCACGCGGTTGATGAATTCGGGACGGAGGAAGGTCTCCAAAGCCTTCATAACGCGATCTCTGTCGTTCTGTTTGACGCTTTCGCCGAACCCGGCTATCGAATTGGATTCGCTGCTTCCGGCGTTGGTCGTCATTATGATAACGGTGTTGCAGAAGTTGACTTCTTTACCGTGGGAATCGGTTATACGCCCGTCGTCGAGTATCTGCAGAAGGATGTTCATAACGTCGGGATGAGCCTTTTCTATCTCGTCGAAAAGCACGACGGTGTAAGGCTTTCTGCGTATCTTCTCGGTAAGCTGTCCGGCGTCGTCGTAGCCGACGTAACCGGGAGGCGAACCGATTATCCTCGATACCGAGAATTTTTCCATGAATTCGCTCATATCGAGGCGGATGAACGCCTCCGGCGAATCGAACAGGTACTGCGCAAGCACTTTTACAAGTTCGGTCTTGCCGACGCCGGTCGACCCCGCGAAGATGAAGGACACCGGCTTTTTCTTATATGCGATCCCCGCGCGTGAGCGTTTGATCGCCCTTGCGACGGCTGCGACCGCCTCGTCCTGACCGATGATGCGCTTTTTGATCTCCTCTTCAAGCCGGTCGATCTTGATAAATTCGTTTTCGTTTATGCTTGAAGCCGGGACACCCGTCCATACCTCGATGACCTTCGCGATCTCCTCGGTATTCAAGACAAGTTTGTCTCTTTCGGCGGAAAGCTCGTCGAACCGCGCCTCTTTCTGGAGCAGGGAAGTCTTCAGATCGGCGATACGGCGGTAATCCGCTTCCTCCGGATTCTCCTTGTTTTCAAGCGCTTTGAGTTCCTCTTTGGCTTTCCCGATCTCGTCGGTGACCGACTGGAGCTCGTTGATGACCGGCGAATTCATCGCCATGTGAGCGCAGGCTTCGTCAAGCAGGTCGATCGCCTTGTCGGGAAGGAACCTGTCGGTGATATATCTTTCCGAAAGCGTCACGATCCGGTGCAGCAAAGCGTCCGGGATGCGGATGCCGTGGTGGAGTTCGTAGTAATGCTTTATGCCCTTAAGGATCTTCACGCTGTCTTCGATAGAGGGCTCGCCGATCATTACCGGCTGGAAACGGCGTTCCAGGGCGGCGTCCTTTTCGATATACTGGCGGTACTCGTTCAAAGTCGTCGCGCCGATAAGCTGGATCTCCCCTCTGGAAAGCGCGGGTTTAAGGATATTGGCGGCGTTCATACCGCCTTCGGCGTTGCCTGCGCCGACTATCGAATGCACCTCGTCGATGACGAGGATCGCGTTTCCGGCTTTCTTAGCCTCCTCGATAAGACCGCGCATGCGGTTCTCGAACTGGCCGCGGAACTGCGTTCCGGCGACGATCGCCGTCATATCGACGAGATAGATCTCTTTGTCTTTAAGTTTGTAAGGAACGTTGCCGTCGGCGATCCGCTCCGCCAATGCTTCCGCGACCGCCGTCTTGCCGACGCCGGGTTCGCCGATAAGGCAGGGGTTGTTCTTCTGCCTCCTCGTGAGGATCTGTATAACGCGCGCAAGTTCGTTGTCGCGCCCGACGATCCTGTCGAGCTTGCCTTCGCGCGCACGCTCGGTCAGGCAGATACAGAAATCGCGCAGATAACTCTGACCCCTGCGTTTTCCGCCTTGCTGGCCGTTTTTCGCGTTTTCGTTCTTTTCCTGTTTATTATCGCCGTCGGACGGCGTATCGCCGCTGCCGAAGAAGGAATTAAGGTCGATCGAAGGAGCGCGCCCGCTTTCGTCGTCGTCCTCGTTTTCAAGCGGGATCATACCGTTCATCCCTTCGTTGAGGGCATCGATATCCTCCTGACTCATATTCATCTGGTTGATGATGTCGTCGATCGGCTTTATGCCGAGTTCCTGGGCGCATTTGATGCAGTAGCCCTCGCTCGTGATCTTGCCTCCGACGTTTTTCTGTACGAATATTATCGCGGGGCGGATCCTGCACCGCGAACATCTTTTGAATTCCATATTATGATATCACTCCGATTGTCCGGACTTCGCGCTGGCGCGCAAGACCGTAAAGTAGTACATCAGCGCCGCGAATACCAGCGCGGCGAGCATTATTATCGCAAGAACGAGATCGAGCGTTTCGTTCCCGCGGAAGATTATCCTTATCATCGAACAGCAGAACAGCGCGACCGTCGCCGCCT